>NZ_JBEZEV010000182.1:0-1049 GCF_040649055.1 Micromonospora sp. NPDC049060 | reverse complement strand
CCCTCAACGCCCTGATCCTCGCCTACGGCGACCGGATCGCCATCTAAGAATCTCGATCACACCACAGGCTCAAACACGGAAATCGACACACTCCCCGGACGCGACCCCATCAGGGTCCGCGTCGTGCTGGCTTGCATGTGGGACAAGGCGCGTGATCGCCGCAGCCCGGGGGCTGCTGCACCGGCAGGTGACAGGTGTAGTCACGCGCCCTGACCGGCCGGTGGGTGCATGATGGTCTCGAATTCAACAGGGGTCAACAGGGACAGCGACCGCTAGCGTCGGCGGCGGCGGTAGGTCCGTTCGATCCAGGTCACGATCGCGATCCGTAGTTACTCGCGGGTGGCCCGTGATCGCCGGTTGAGGACGTTGTTCTGCAGGAGGCTGAAGAAGGATTCCATGGCGGCGTTGTCGCCGGCGGCGCCGACGCGACCCATCGATCCAGCCATCCGGTCGCGGTGCAGGGCTCGGACGAACTTCCTGGACCGGAATTGGGATCCGCGGTCGGTGTGCAGGATGCAACCGGCCAGGCCGGCGCGCCTGGCGGCGGCGGTATCCAGTGCGGCGACGGCCAAGCGGGACTTCATCCGCGATTCGATGCAGTAGCCGACGATCCGGTGGGACCAGACGTCCTTGATCGCGCACAGGTAGAGCTTGCCCTCGGCGGTGCGGTGCTCGGTGATGTCGGCCAACCACAGCCGGTTCGGGCCGTCGGCGGTGAAGTCCCGCTGGACCAGGTCGTCGTGCACCGGTGGGCCTACCTTGCGGCCCTTGCCGCGACGCTTGCGCTTGCCGAACGCGCTCCACCAACCGTTGCCGGAGCAGATCCGCCACGCGGTCCGATCGACCATCGGCTGCCCCGCGTCGCGAGCTTCGTTGATGAGGAACCGGTAGCCGAACTCCGGATCATCACGGTGGGCGTCGAACAACGCGTTGGTCCGATACGCCGCTACCAGGTCGGCGCTGGTGACGGGTCGGGCCAGCCACCGGTAGTAGGGCTGACGAGCGATCTTCAACACCCGGCACGTCACCGCCACGGGGATCCCGTCGGC
>NZ_JBEZEV010000181.1:0-1215 GCF_040649055.1 Micromonospora sp. NPDC049060 | reverse complement strand
GCGATCGTGTTCGAGGCGCAGACCGTGGCCGCGATGGCCGACCGCCTACGGGACGAAGTGCTGGCCGATCCGACGACCGCCGGCGGCGAGAACGACCCGGTCGGGTCCGGCGCCGGGCAACCGAGCGATCCGGCCCTCGTCCCGCCGGGCAGTGAGACCTCGTCGCCGGGTCGGGTCCTGTCCTTCGCGCAGCAACGCCTCTGGTTCCTGCACACCCTCGACCCGAAATCCACCGCCTACAACACCCAGACCGCCTGGCACATCGACGGCGAACTCGACCTCGACCACCTCGACACCGCCATCAACGAGATCGCCCGCCGACACGAGATCCTGCGCACCACCTTCGCCGAACACGACGGCATCCCCGTCCAGATCATCCACCCCGCGCCCATCCACCACAGCACCCGCCACGACCTCACCCACATCCACCCGGACCATCACGACCACCACATCCGCGACATCCTGCGCGCCGAACTCGACACACCGTTCGACCTCACCACCGGCCCGTTACTGCGCAGCCACGTCCTCCAACTCAGCCCCACCACGCACGTGCTCTGCCTCACCTGGCACCACATCGTCCTCGACGGCTGGTCCGTCGGCGTGTTCCACACCGAACTCGACCACCTCTACACCGACCTCACACACGGTCGCACCCCCTCGCTGCCGCCCCTCACCACCCAGTACGCCGACATCGCCCAACGCCAACGCCACCACTGGCAGAGCGACGACGCCCAACAGCACCTCCACGAACTCGCCGCACGACTCCGCGACGCCCCACCCGTCTGTCACCCGCCCACCGACCGGCCCCGCCCCGACACCGAACCCGGGCCCACGGCCATCCACCACGCCCTCCTACCCGCCGGCACCCTCACCACCCTCGCCACCCAGACGGGCTCCACCCCCTTCGGCGTCCTCCTCGCCGCCTTCCAACTCCTCATCCACCGCTACACCCACCAGAACCCCATCGTCATCGGCACCCCCCTCACCGGACGCACCGACCCCGACACCGAAAAACTCATCGGCTTCTTCGTCAACACCCTCCCCCTCCCCGTCGACATCAACCCCCACCACACCTTCCGCCAACTCCTGCACCACTCCCGCACCGTCCTCATGCACGCCGTCACCCACCAGGACATCCCCTTCGACAAACTCGTCGAACACACCCGACCCACCCGCGACCGCCACACCCCACCCCTCATCCAAACCGTCTTCACC
>NZ_JBEZEV010000180.1:0-1391 GCF_040649055.1 Micromonospora sp. NPDC049060 | reverse complement strand
GGGACTGCGTAGATTTCCGTGTTTGACCTGGGTGTGGTCCGTTGGACAGGACGTCGATCCTGTCCGGGAAGGACCACGTCATGGCAGACAAGAAGAACGCTGTTGAGCTTCCGCGGCCGTCGGCGGCGGAGGTGGAGTTCGCTCAGCAGTTGGTCGAGCGGGCCAAGGCCGACGGAGTGTCCCTCGTCGGGCCTGGTGGGCTCCTCGCCGGGATCACCCGCACCGTCCTCGAATCGGCCCTCGATGCGGAGCTGGACGCGCACCTCGACGAGGTCGGTGTCGATGAGACGACCGGCCGGCGGGCCAACGTGCGTAACGGGCACGGGGCGAAGACGGTGCAGACCGAGGTCGGGCCGGTGCGGATCCAGGTTCCTCGGGATCGGGCCGGGTCGTTCACGCCGCGGATCGTGCCCAAGCACGCCCGCAGGTTGGACGGGTTCAACGAGGCGATCCTGTCGCTGTACGCGAAAGGGTTGACGACCGGGGAGATCTCCGCGCATCTGGCCGATGTGTATGACGCCGACGTGTCCCGGGAGCTGATCAGCCGGGTCACCGACAGCGTCCTGGACGAGATGGAAGCCTGGCGGCAGCGGCCTCTCGACCGGATCTATCCGGTGGTGTTCATCGACGCTCTCGTGATGAAGATCCGCCAGGGACAGGTCGCGAACCGGCCCGTCTACGTCGTGGTCGGCATCAGCCTCGACGGAGAACGCGACGTGCTCGGCATGTGGGCCGGCACCGGCGGGGAAGGCGCCAAGCAGTGGGCCGGCTACCTCACCGAACTACGCAACCGGGGCGTCGAGGACGTGTTCATGGTCTGCTCCGACGGCCTCAAAGGCATGACCGACGCGATCGAGCAGGTCTGGCCGCAGGCGGTGCACCAGCAGTGCGTCGTCCACCTCGTGCGGGCATCGCTGCGTTACACGAACCGCAAGGACTGGCAGAAGATCACCCCGGCGTTGCGGGAGATCTATACCGCCCCCACCGTCGCGGCTGCCGAGGCCCGGTTCGAGGCGTTCGCCACGCAGTTCGGTGACCAGTACCCGGCCGTGATCCGGCTCTGGCGCACCTCCTGGCCGCAGTTCGTGCCGTTCCTGGACTACGACCACGAGGTCCGCAAGGTTCTCTACACCACCAACATCATCGAGAGCCTGAACGCCCGGTTCCGCCAAGCCGCCCGTCGGCGCGGGCACTTCCCGACCGAGCAGGCCGCGATGAAGGTCCTCTACCTCGTCGTCCAGCAGAAACGTAAGGGCGGCGGGAGCATCACCGGCCGGGTCTACGGTTGGGCCAAGGCCCTCAACGCCCTGATCCTCGCCTACGGCGACCGGATCGCCATCTAAGAATCTCGATCACACCACAGGCTCAAACACGGAAATCGACACACTCCC
>NZ_JBEZEV010000179.1:0-1558 GCF_040649055.1 Micromonospora sp. NPDC049060 | reverse complement strand
TCACCCACCAGGACATCCCCTTCGACAAACTCGTCGAACACACCCGACCCACCCGCGACCGCCACACCCCACCCCTCATCCAAACCGTCTTCACCACCATGGAAGGCACCGATCCGGCACCGCTGCACACCGCCACGATGCGGCCGCTGCCGATCGACGAGGGGGTCGCGAAGTTCGACCTGACCGTCCAGGTGCAGGTGGAGCCGGACGGCGTCCGGGTGCTCTTCGACTACGCCTGCGACCTGTACGAGCCCGCGACGATGGCCGAGCTGGCCGACAGCTACCGGGCCCTGGTCGCCGCCGTACTGGCCGAGCCGGACCGGCCGCTGTCCACCGTGGTCGCGGTCACGGCCGCTCAGCGGGAGCGGCTCGCAGACGCGTTGATCGCCAGCCCGGTTCCGGTCCCGCCCGGTGATCTGGGGTGCGTGCCCCGGCTGGTGACGGAGACGGCCCGACGCCAACCCGACGCGCTCGCCGTCGTCGACGGGACGGGCGCGATCACCTACCGCGAACTGGACGAGTGGTCCAACCACCTCGCCCACCAACTCCTGCACCACGGCGCCCGACCCGACCACCCCGTCGCCGTCAGCCTCCCACCCGGCACACCCGCCATCACCGCCATGCTCGCCGTCCTCAAAGCCGGCGCCGCCTACCTCCCCATCGACCCCACCGCACCACCCGCACGCCGACACCACCTCATCACCAACTCCGCCGTCACCATCCTCATCACCCAAGACCCCCACGACACCGACACACCCCCCGGCGTCGTCGCCCTCGCCCCGCACCCGGCACCGGCCACGGCCACGGCCACGCCGCCCCCGCTGGACGTGCACCCGGAGCAGGTGGCGTACGTCATCCACACCTCCGGGTCCACCGGCACGCCCAAGGGCGTCATGGTCCCCCACCGGGCGCTGACCAACCTGGTCCACTGGCACCTGAACGCGCACCCCACCGGTCCCGGCCAACGCCACGGCCAGGTGGCCAGCCTCGGCTTCGACGCCGCGATCTGGGAGATCTGGCCCGCGCTGGTCAGCGGCGCCACCCTGCACATCGCCGACCCCGCCGACCGCCTCGACCCCGCCGCGCTGCACGACTGGCTGGTCCGGGAGGACGTCACGAGGACGTTCCTGCCGACGCCGATCGCGGAGGCCGTCCTCCGGTTGCCGACCCCGTCCACCAGCCGCCTGCGGACGATCTTCACCGGCGGGGACGCCCTCACCACCCGGCCGTCCGCGCACGCGCCGTACACCCTGTTCAACATCTACGGGCCGACCGAGACCACCGTCGCCGTCACCGTCGGGCCCGTCCGCCCGGACGGGGTCCACCGGCCCGACCTCGGCGTCCCGATCGCCGGCGCCCGCATCCACCTGCTGGACGCCGACCTCCAACTGGTCCCGCCCGGCGCGCCCGGCGAGGTCTGCGTCGCCGGCGACGTGGTCAGCCGCGGCTACCTGAACAAGCCCGGGCAGACGGCGGAGCGGTTCCTGCCCGACCCGTACGGACCACCCGGCAGCCGCCTCTACCGCACCGGCGACCTCTGCCGCCTCCGCACCGACGG
>NZ_JBEZEV010000178.1:0-1558 GCF_040649055.1 Micromonospora sp. NPDC049060 | reverse complement strand
TCACCCACCAGGACATCCCCTTCGACAAACTCGTCGAACACACCCGACCCACCCGCGACCGCCACACCCCACCCCTCATCCAAACCGTCTTCACCGGCGGAAACGCCACGGGCCTCGCCGACGAGCCCATGCCACTGCACACCGCCACGATGCGGCCGGTGTCGATCGAGCCGGGAACCGCGAAGTTCGACCTCACGGTCCACGCGGAGGTGGGGACCGACACCGTCGACGTGTACTTCAGCTACGCCCGCGACCTGTACGAGCCCGGCACCATGGCCGACCTGGCCGACAGCTACCGCGCCCTCGTCGCCGCCGTGCTGGCCGATCCCGACCGGCGCCTGTCCACCGTGGAGGCCGTCACCGACGACCAGCGCCAGCGGCTCGCGGCGGTGTCCACGGGGCGGCGGAGCGGGTCGGACGGCGCTCCCGGGTGCGTGCCCCGGCTGGTGACGGAGACGGCCCGACGGCAGCCCGACACCGTGGCGATCGTCGACGGAACGAACACCCTCACCTACCGCGAACTCGACGAGTGGTCCAACCACCTCGCCCACCAACTCCTGCACCACGGCGCCCGACCCGACCACCCCGTCGCCGTCAACCTCCCACCCGGCACACCCGCCATCACCGCCATGCTCGCCGTCCTCAAAGCCGGCGCCGCCTACCTCCCCATCGACCCCACCGCACCACCCGCACGCCGACACCACCTCATCACCAACTCCGCCGTCACCATCCTCATCACCCAAGACCCCCACGACACCGACACACCCCCCGGCGTCGTCACCCTCGCCCCGCACCGCTCCGCCTCCCCGGCGGCACCCCGGGTCGACATCCACCCGGAGCAGTTGGCGTACGTCATCCACACCTCCGGCTCGACGGGCGTCCCCAAGGGCGTCATGGTCGCCCACCACGCCCTGGCCAACCTCGTCCGGTGGCACCTCGACACCTACCCCAGCGGGCCCGGCGAGCACCACGGGCAGATCGCCAGCCTCGGCTTCGACGCGGCGGTGTGGGAGATCTGGCCCGCGCTGGTCAGCGGCGCCACCCTGCACATCGCCGACCCGGCCCACCGCCTCGACCCCGCCGCGCTGCACGACTGGATGCACCGGCAGGGTCTCACCGAGGCCTTCGTGCCCACCCCGATCGCCGAGGCCATCCTGCGGCTGCCCACGCCGCCCACCACCACGCTGCGCACGCTGCTCACGGGTGGGGACGCCCTCACCACCCGGCCCTCCGCGCGCACCCCCTACGCCCTGGTCAACCACTACGGGCCCACCGAGGCCGCGGTCGTCGCCACCGCCGGGCCGGTGCGCCCGGACGGGACCCACCGGCCGGATCTCGGCACCCCGATCGACGGCGCCCGCGTCCACCTCCTCGACGCCGAGCTGCGGCTGGTGCCGCCCGGGGCGCCCGGCGAACTCTGCATCGCCGGCGACGGACTGGCCCGGGGATACCTCGGCCGTCCGGGGCAGACGGCGGAGCGGTTCCTGCCCGACCCGTACGGACCACCCGGCAGCCGCCTCTACCGCACCGGCGACCTCTGCCGCCTCCGCACCGACGG
>NZ_JBEZEV010000177.1:0-1576 GCF_040649055.1 Micromonospora sp. NPDC049060 | reverse complement strand
TCGCCCGGGCCGGGGCCACGCCGCGGGGCGGGGGGGGGGGGGGGGGGGGGGGGGCGGGCGGGCGGCGAATCCCGCGACACCGCACTTGCGGAGATGCGTCGACCTCCGGCGGGAGCAGACGATGCCAGGGCCACCCCAGGCGGGGCGCGCCCCGAGCGACCGCGCCGCCCGCCGCCGGTGACGGCTGGCCGGACCGGACGCGACCGGGGCGGATGCCCCCGCTGGCCCGGTCCCGTGCCGTGCGTCCGGCGGTCACGCGGCGGTGGTGTAACCGCCGAACCGACGATTATCGAGGAGGTCAGGGTGGACGTCACCCAGACGGTGCCCGGCACGGAACTGGTGCGTCGCGCGACGGAGCTGGTGCCCCTGTTGCAGAAGCACGCGAGCTGGTCCGAGGAGAACCGCCGCATGCACGACGAGGTGGTCGAGGCGATGGCCGACGCCGGCCTGTTCCGGATGCGGATCCCGAAGCGGTACGGGGGGTACGAGTCGGACACCCGGACGCTGACCGACGTGACGGCCCAGCTGGCCCGGGGTGACGGCTCCGTCGCCTGGACCGCCTCGGTGTGGTGCATTCCGGGCTGGATGGTCGGGATGTTCCCCGACGAGGTGCAGGACGAGGTCTTCGGCACGCCCGACGTGCGGGTCTGCGGCACGCTGAGCCCGACCGGCAACGCGCAGCCCCGGCCGGGGGGTGTGCTGCTCAACGGCCAGTGGGGCTTCATCAGCGGTGCCCTGCACAGCCAGTGGCAGGAGATCATCGCGATGGGGGCGGCGCCGGACGGCACCCCGATGCCCCTCATGATGCTGGTGCCCATGTCGGACCTGGAGGTCGTCGACGACTGGCACACCGCGGGGATGCGGGGCTCGGGCAGCGTCACCACCGTCGCCCGGGACGTCTTCGTGCCGCAGGAGCGGGTGCTGCCGCTGCCGGCCGTGCTCCAGGGCCAGTACGCCTCGAAGCTCAACGCCGAGTCGCCGATGTACCGGGCGCCCCTGCTCGGCGTCGCCGCCGCGTCCTCGGTCGGCACCGTGATCGGGCTGGCCCGGGCCGCCCGGGAGGTGTTCTTCGAGCGGCTGCCCGGCCGGAAGATCACCTACACCGACTACGGCAGCCAGGCCGAGGCGCCGGTGACCCACCTCCAGGTGGCCGAGGCGACGCTGAAGGCCGACCAGGCCGAGTTCCACGGCTACCGGGTCGCGGACCTGACCGACAGCAAGGGCCGCTCGGGCGAGCCGTGGACGCTCGAGGAGCGGGTCCGCTCCCGCGCCGACGTGGGCGCGGTCTGCCAGCTGGGCCGCGAGGCGGTGGAGGTGCTGGCCCTGGCCAGCGGCGGTTCCTCGGTCTACAGCTCGGTGCCGATCCAGCGGATCGCCCGGGACGTGCACACGGTCAACCTGCACGCCCTGATGACCCCGCAGACCAACTTCGAGCTCTACGGCCGGGTGCTCTGCGGCCTGGAGCCGAACAGCTTCTACATCTGACACCGGGCCCGGGCGGCGGCACCCGGCGACGCCGGGTGTGTCCAAGGTTCTCAACTCCCTGCCCATCGGCGAACGTGTCGGCATCGCCTTC
>NZ_JBEZEV010000176.1:0-1594 GCF_040649055.1 Micromonospora sp. NPDC049060 | reverse complement strand
GACAAGACATCCGATGGGCGTAACTGTCAAGCTGCGGCGAGGGCTCCGGCCGGAATCGGGAAGGCTGTCGCTTCTCGGTAATGCTCTCGTGTCTTCAGACAGTGGTGAAGGCAGCCGAGGAAGCGATTGAACAGGTGGCGGAAGGCGGCGGCATGGCCGTCGCCGGTGATTCGGCGCCGGTCGTAGTGGGCTCGCGCGCCGGGCGACAGGTTGAGCGCTGACAACCCCCAGGTGAAGCCGACAGCGGCGAGTCGATCGTTCTTGATCCGGCGTTGGGAGACGACCAGACTGCGGCCGGAAGCACGCGTCACAGGTGCCGCCCCGGCGAAAGCCTTCAACGATCGTGCATCAGCGAAGCGGGCGCGATCGTCGCCGATCTCGCCCAGCAGCCGTGCGCCGGCCTGGGCTGCGATGCCGGGGAAGCTGGTGATGATCTCGTAGTCCGGATGCTGCTGGAATGCTGTCTCGACGGCCGCCGACAGGTGGTCGATGCTTGCGCACTCCGTGGTGAGCGTGGCCAGCAACCGCAGTGCTTGGACGCCCATCGCCTGCTCGACGAGCGGATCCTGACGCAGTTGGGGCCGGCGCAGAATGGCGTGGAGTTCGGCGGCGACCTCGTCGATGTTGCGGGAACGGCCGGCCCGGCGCAGCGCAGCGGCGATACGGGCTTTGGACAGCGTGGCCGCTGCGGCGGGAGTCGGGGCGAGTTCGAGCAGGGCTCGGGTCAGCGGTGTGGCCAGGTTCCCGCTGCGGTTGGCGGCGGCTTCGAGCATTGCCGGGTAGTACTCGCGCAGCAGCGACCGCAACTCGTTGCTGGCTCGGGTGCGCCGCCACGTCGCGTCCTGGCAGGCGCGAGCGAGGACCGCGATCGAGCGGGCGAGTTCGGTGTCGGCGGGCAGCGGCCGATGCACCTGCATGTCCGTACGCAGGATGTTTGCCAGCACAACGGCGTCGGCGTGGTCTGATTTCTTGCCCGACGCCGAGTAGCGTTCCCGGTAACGGGCTACGGCCATCGGGTTGATTGGGTAGATCGGGCGGCCGGTGGTGCGAAGCGCTGCGACCAGCAGGCCACGCGGGGTTTCGATCGCTACAGGGATCGGGCAGTCGCCGTCGTCGCCTGCCTCGGCCAGTATCGCCAGAAGCGTCTGGAAGCCCTCGACGGACTCGGTGATGCGGGCCTTCGCTACCAGAGTGCCCTTGTCGTCGACGAGCGCGATGTCGTGGTGCTTCTCGGCCCAGTCGATGCCGCAGGTGACCTTCAATATGTCCTCCAAGTCGGGAGTTGGGCTGGTTCTTGCCCTGCCCGGGATCGCGCGGCGCCCTAATGGAAAGGCTCGATGGCCTGACATCCGATGAGCCGTCCTTGATCCCAGCGACCGGCACGGCTCCCCGTCTTACGTCGAGGGCTCCTGGCCCCGGATGACCGAGGGATGTTCCGTGCTGGCGGGCTCGAACCACGAACAGATCCAATCGGACCCGATCCTGCAGAACGGGCCGAGCCACGCAGCAGCTCCCGCCTTATCGTGAGGCGTCGAACGCCGGGGATATCAAAGGAGTCGCGGCAAGAGCCCGACCCGCTCTGCACCCATTAGGG
>NZ_JBEZEV010000175.1:0-1964 GCF_040649055.1 Micromonospora sp. NPDC049060 | reverse complement strand
GGGCGGCCGAGGAGCGTCGGCGGTGGAAGTCATGTCGGACATTGTTCCCGAAGCTAGGCGGTCCCGGCCAACTCGGGTTCCCCCACCGGCGCCGGCCTCCCCGCCACGTCGGCGGAGCGGCCGGGCATCCAGCGCAGCACCACGAGGATGCCGAGCGCGGCGATCGCGGCGGCGAGACCCGCCGCCCAGTGCATCGCGGCCAGGAAGGCGTCGTCGGCGACCGCGATCAGCTGCGGCGCCGCCGGCCCGAGCTGCCCCGCCGCGGCGTACGCGCCGGAGATGGACTCGCCGGCCGCCTCGCGCGCCCCGGCGGGCAGGTCCCGCAGGGCGGGGTCGACGTCGGCACGGTAGACCGCGGAGAGCACCGACCCGAGCACCGCCACGCCGAGCGCGCCGGCCACCTGCCGGACCGTGTTGCTGACCGCCGAGCCGACGCCGGCCTTCTCCCGGGGCAGCGCGGACATGATGGACTCCGTGGCCGGCGGCATGATGTTGGCCATCCCGGTGCCCTGGAGGAAGAAGACGACAAGCACCACCCAGATCGGGGTGGTCGCGTCGACGAACGCGAACGCGCCGAGCGCGACCACGGTCAGCGCCAGCCCGACCGCCGCGACGGCCCTGCCGCCGTACCGGCGGACCATCGCCGCGCTGGCCGGGGCGAAGATGAGCTGGGCCGCCGCGAAGGGCAGGAAGAGCAGGCCGGTCTCCAGCGGGCTGTAGCCGCGCACCAGTTGCAGGTAGAACGAGGTGAAGAACATGACGCCCATCGCGGCGAAGAAGATCAGCCCGACGATGGCCACCGGCGCGGCGAAGCGCGGCACCCGGAACAGCCGCACGTCCAGCGACGGGTGGTCGCTGCGCCGCTCGTACGCGACGAACCAGGCCAGCACCGCCAGGCCGCCGAGGATCGCGACCCAGACCAGCGGGCGGCCGAAGCCGTGCTCGCCGCCGTCGATGATGCCGTAGGTCAACGCGA
The DNA here is from genome assembly GCF_040649055.1 of Micromonospora sp. NPDC049060. NCBI lineage: Bacteria > Bacillati > Actinomycetota > Actinomycetes > Micromonosporales > Micromonosporaceae > Micromonospora > Micromonospora sp. NPDC049060. Next base: position 988 of record NZ_JBEZEV010000175.1, on the reverse strand, counting down.
CGAGCCCCACCACCGACAGCAGCACGCCGGCGACGTCGACGCGGCCCGGATCCGGGTCCCGCGACTCCGGCACGAGCAGCGCCACCAGCACCACGCCGAGCACCACCACCGGCACGTTGATCAGGAAGACCGAGCCCCACCAGTAGTGCTCCAGCAGCGCGCCGCCGAGGATCGGGCCGATGGCCACGGCCAGGCCGACCGCGCCGGCCCAGACGCCGATCGCCCGACCCCGCTCGCGGGGGTCGAAGACGTTCGAGATGATCGAGAGCGTGACCGGCATGATGGCCGCGCCACCCACGCCCATCAGCGCGCGGGCGGCGACCAGTTGCGCGGGGCTCTGCGCGTACGCCGACAGCAGCGACGCCAGCCCGAAGAGCACCAGGCCGATCAGCAGGAAGCGCTTACGCCCGGCGCGGTCACCGAGCACGCCGAAGGTGAACAGCAGGCCGGCGAAGACCAGCGTGTAGGAGTTGATCGACCACTCCAGCTCGGCCTGACTCGCGCCGAGGCCGTGCACCGGGTCGGCGAGGGTCCGCAGCGCGACGTTGAGGATCGTGTTGTCCAGGACGACCACGAGCAGGCTGACCACCAGCACCCCGAGGATCGCCCACCTCCTCGGGTGTCCCGTGTGCTCGTGCGGTGGCATCTTCGCGTTCTCCCCCCGGACCCCGTTTCGATACGGGCCAGACTCGTAATTCGGCGGTGTCAGCGTAGGCGGGTGATTATCGATACGGAACCGGTTCGTATCTTATGTGGCGGCGGTCACTCGTGTCCTCTTTCCGGGTGCTGCTTCAGGTTTCCGGGTGCTGCTTCGGGTTTTCGGGTGCTGCTTCGGGTTTTCGGGTGCTGCTTCGGGCGCTCGGGGTGGGTGGGGCCTTCGGTGGGCGGGGCCTTGGGTGGTTACGGGCGTCGCGGTGCGTCGTGGTGGGGGTGTGGCCCGCCGTGCCCGGCTCCGGGCGGTCAGGCTTGATCCCTGCGCCGGGCACGG
>NZ_JBEZEV010000174.1:0-2266 GCF_040649055.1 Micromonospora sp. NPDC049060 | reverse complement strand
GTAGCCCTCCGACCACGAGCGCCGCCGCTTCTCGAAGGTGCGGCCGCTGCCGCTCGTCGTCAGCCGTGGCGAGCAGGGGGCCGCCGCTCACGCCGCGACCACCGGCAACTGGAGTTCGGTGACGCCCTTCTCGGGCTCGTCCGGGCAGTAGTCCAGGTACAACTCGCGGGTGTACCCGTCGGCCCGCCAGCCGTTCGCCTCGATCCAGGTGGCGAGCGCCTGGATGCTGCCCCCCACCTCGTCCATCGGCCCGTGGTGGATGATCGTCGCCGCGGTGGGCACCGCGGGCAGGTCGACGACGCCGAAGTCCCGGGCCGCCGAGGGGTCGACGGCCACCGTCACCCCGGCGTGCACCACGACGGACTCGCCCTCCCCCGTCGCCTCGTACCAGGCCAGCCCCGGGCCGGAGGGCACGACGCCCGCCGCGGCGAGGCGCCGGAACAGCTCCGGGTAGAGCGGCTGGATCACGGTGGAGATGTCCGGCGTCTCGTAGCTGCGGGCCATCCCGGTCAGCTCCGCCACCCGGACCGCGGGCAGTTCCTTGAGTACGATGTCCTGGCTGGTCATCCGACCCTCCGTCTCGATCATGCGGAGCCTCGCCTCGACCCCGGCCAGGCGGGCGGTGTCGGCCGCCAGTTGAGCCTCCAGCTGGGACCGGCGCAGCCGCAGCATGCCGCGCAGTTCGGCGACCTCGACGGCGTCGTCGATGATCGCCCGCACCTGCCCGAGGGTGAGTCCCAGTTCCTTGAGGGCGATCACCCGGTTGAGCCGGCGGAGCTGCTCGGCCCGGTAGGACCGGTACCCGGTGTGCGGGTCGACGGCGGCCGGGCGGAGCAGCCCGATGCTGTCGTAGTGACGCAGCATGCGGACCGACACGCGGCCGAGCCTGGCGAAGTCTCCGATGGTGAACATGGCCCCTCACACGTTCGGCCCTGACACGGTGTCAGAGTCAACCAGGCGAGGGCGGGGAATGCCGGCCCGCTCAGCGCGAGGCCGACGGGAACTCCTCGAAGTACGCCTCGACCCGCTCGGCGGTGGCCGGGCGGGCCAGCGCGAAGCCCTGCCCGTACCGGCAGCCGGCCCGCCGCGCGCCGTCGACCAGGCTCGCCGACTCCAGCTCCTCGGCCACGATGTCCAGCCCCAGCCGGTCCCCCACGTTCACCACCACGTCGATCAGCGGGCGCTGCGGGTCCGCCGGGTCCACCAGCTGCGGGCCGACCTTGAGCAGGTCGATCGGCAACCGCCGGAGCTGGGCCAGCGAGGCGTGCTCGGCCCGAAAGTCGTCCAGCGCGGTGCGCACGCCCAGCGAGCGCAGCCCGGCCAGCCGGGCCACCACCGTCGGCAACTCGGCGCCCACCCGGGGCTCCGCCACCTCGACCACCAGCCGGTCCGGCGACAACCCGTACGCGTCGAGCACGGCCGCCGTCCGCGGTACGAAGTCGGGGGAGGCCAGCTCCCGGACGGTCACGTTCACCGCCATCCAGAGCTGCCGGCTGCCCGCCGACCAGGCGGCGAGCTGCCGGCAGGCCCGGTCCAGCACCCAGCAGCCCAGCTCGCCCACGACGTCGAGGTCCTCGGCCACCGGCAGGAACTCGGCGGGAAGCACCGTGCCGAGCACCGGGCTGCGCCAGCGCAGCAGCGCCTCCGTGCCGACCGGCTGCCGGTCGGCCAGGTCGAGCACCGGCTGGTAGACGAGGTCCAGCTCGCCCCGGGCGACCGCCCCGGGCAGCTCCCGTTCCAGGTCGAGCCGGCGGACGAGCTGCTCCTCCAGGTAGGCGTCGTACCACTCGACCCGGTCCCGGCCGAGCTGCACGGCCCGCCGCCGGGCCAGGTCCGCCTGGCGCAGCACGTCCTCCGGGCCGCCGTTGCCGATCTCGGCGAGCCCGATGCCGGCCCGCAGCCGCAGCGAGCCGCCCGCCGCGGGGTAGGGCTCGGTGAGCGCGGCGAGCAGCCGGGTGCCCAGCGCGTACGCCAGCACCGGCCCGACCTCGGTGACCACGGCGAAGCCGGTGGCGGTGACGTCCGCGAGCAGGTCCCGGGGGCCGACCACCGCGCGGGCCCGGCGGAGCACCTCGGCCAGCACGTCCTCGCGGCCCTGGTGCCCGTCGGGGGCGGGGCCGGGTCCGTCGAGGTCGACGACGAGCAGCGCGCCGGCGGGGGCCGGCGCGTCCCGGAGGGCGGCGAGGGCCCGCAGCAGCGCCGGCCGGTCCACGGGCACGCCGGACCCGTCCGGGGCCGCCGGGCGCAGGCCGGCCCGCGGGGCGCC
>NZ_JBEZEV010000173.1:0-2427 GCF_040649055.1 Micromonospora sp. NPDC049060 | reverse complement strand
CCGGAACGCGCGTACCGGCCCTCGACGACAGGCCGGACCGGACCCGACACGATGTGAAACGCACGGCGCGGCGGGCGGGCCCACAGGGCACCCGGCGACGCCGGGTGCCGCCCCGGATCCGTACCAGCTGCGCTGATGTCACGCCTGCGGGCGGGCACGCGACGAGGAGGGGTGGATGTACGACTATGTAATCGTCGGGGCGGGATCGGCGGGCTGCGTGCTGGCCGCGCGACTGAGCGAGGATCCCGACGTCCGGGTCTGCCTCGTCGAGGCCGGCCCGGCGGACACGGCGCAGAACGTGCACGTACCGGTGGCGTTCGGCCAGCTGTTCCGCACCCAGCTCGACTGGGACTACGACACGCACGACGAGCCGCACCTGGACCGCCGCCGGATCTACCTGCCCCGCGGCCGGGTGCTGGGCGGCACCAGCTCGATCAACACGATGATCTACGTCCGGGGCCACCGGTCGGACTTCGACGGGTGGAACCAGCCCGGCTGGAGCTTCGACGAGCTGCTGCCGTACTTCCGGCGCTCGGAGGACAACGAGCGGGGCGAGTCGGCCTACCACGGCGTCGGCGGCCCGCTGCGGGTCTCCGACGGGCGGGCCCGCAACCCGATGGCCGCCGCGTTCGTCGAGGCGGGACGGCAGGCCGGTCACGGCGCCAACGACGACTTCAACGGCGCCGAGCAGGACGGCTTCGGGCTGTTCCAGCTCACCCAGCGCGACGGCCGGCGGGCCAGCACCGCCACCGCCTTCCTGCACCCCGTGGCCGACCGGCCCAACCTGACCGTCGAGGTGAACCTCCAGGTGCACCGGGTGCTTGTCGAGAACGGCCGGGCGGTGGGCGTGGTGGGCCAGCGGCTCGGCGAGGACATCGAGATCCGGGCCGAGCGGGAGGTGGTGCTCTGCGGCGGGGCGTACAACAGCCCGCAGCTGCTCATGCTCTCCGGCATCGGGCCGGCGCCGCTGCTCGGCGCGCTCGGGGTGCCGGTCGTGCTGGACCAGCCGCAGGTCGGGCAGAACCTCCAGGACCACCTCCTGGTGCCGCTGATCTATGCCCACTCGCACCCGATCAGCCTGCTCGCCGCCGGCACGCCGGAGAACCTGGAGCTGTTCATGTCCGAGGGGCGCGGGCCGATGACCGCGAACGGCCCGGAGGCCGGCGGGTTCGTCCGGACCAGCGACGCCCTGGCCGCGCCCGACGTGGAGTTCCTGGCCGCGCCGGTGATGTTCGCCGACAACGGCCTCGGGACGCCCACCGACCACGCGCTGTCCTACGGCCCGTCCATGTTGGCGCCCCGCAGCCGGGGTTCGGTGCAGCTCGCCCTGGCCGACCCCACCGCCAAGCCGAAGATCGTGCACAACTACCTCGCCGAGGAGTCCGACCTGGACGACGCGGTGGCGGCCCTGCGGATCGGGCTGGACATCGCCCGGCAGCCGGCCCTCACGCCGTACGTGGAGCGGCCGTACCGGCCGCCGGCGTCGGAGTCCGACGCCGACCTGCGCGACTACGTCCGCCAGTACGCGCACTCCATCTACCACCCGGCCGGCACCTGCGCGATGGGCGCCGTGGTCGACGCGGAGCTGCGCGTCCTCGGCGTCGACGGGCTGCGGGTCGCGGACGCGTCCGTGATGCCCCGCCTGGTCAGCGGCAACCCGAACGCCGCGACCATCGCCATCGGCGAGAAGGCCGCGGACCTGATCAAGGGGGTGGCCGCGGCCACCGAGCCCGCGCTGGCCGCCGGTGCGGCGGGCCCGACGCGGTAGCGCGTCGGGCGGGGCCGCGGCCGGCGACGCGACCGGCCGTGGCCCGAGGCGGCGACCACCAGCGGTACGCGCCGACGCGACCGGAGCGCCGGCGACCACTCACATCCGACACCCGGCAGAGGAGCACACCATGACCAACAAGGCAGCGTCGCTCGTCGAGCAGTCCAAGCAGTGGGCGAAGCACTACGGGGCGTACAGCAACGGGGAGGAGGGCCACGCCTTCACCGCGCCGCTGCGCGTGCGGGCCAACTGGGACGCCAACGACGCCGACGCCATCGCCGAGATGTTCACCGACAACGGCAGCATGCTGATGGGCGACGACCAGCTGAAGAGCCGGGACGAGATCCGCGCCTGGCTGACCGACGCGTTCGCAGGCCCGTACAAGGGGGCCCGGATGACCTTCGAGCCCGTCGAGATCAGCATGCTGCACCGGGACTCGGCCCTGGTCGTCGCCGAGGGCGGCATCCTGCTGGCCGGCGAGACCGAGGTCGCCCCCGAGCGGAGCAGCCGCATCGTCTTCGTCACCGTCCGCGTCGACGACGACTGGCGGGTCCTGTCCTACCAGTCGAGCCCGGTCAAGGGCTGACCCGGCCCACCCCGTCGACCCGGGCCCGGGCGCGGGAGGCGACGACCGGCTTCGGCCGGCCGCGTCCCGCGCC
>NZ_JBEZEV010000172.1:0-2902 GCF_040649055.1 Micromonospora sp. NPDC049060 | reverse complement strand
CGGGCAAGGGCACGCAGGCCGAGTTCATCGCCGCGCACCTCTCGGTCCCGAAGATCTCGACCGGCGACATCTTCCGGTCGAACGTCTCGCAGGGCACCCCGCTCGGCGTCGAGGCGAAGCGCTACATGGACGCCGGCGAGCTGGTGCCCGACGAGGTCACCATCAACATGGTGCGGGACCGGCTCGCCGAGCCGGACGCCTCCGAGGGCTTCCTGCTCGACGGCTTCCCGCGGACGACGCCGCAGGCCGCCGCGCTGGACAAGCTCCTCGCCGACCTGGGCACCGCGCTGGACCTGGTGCTGGAGCTGGTCGTCGACGACGACGAGGTGATCCGGCGGCTCTCCGGTCGGCGTACCTGCCGGGGCTGCGGCAAGATCTGGCACGTCGAGTTCGACGCCACCTCGCGTGAGGGCATCTGCGACCGGTGCGGCGCCGAGCTGTTCCAGCGCGACGACGACAAGCCGGAGACCATCGCCACCCGCCTGCGCGAGTACGCGGACAAGACCGCGCCGCTGGTCGACTACTACGGCGCCCAGGGCAAGCTGGTGGGCATCGACGCCACCGGCCCGGTGGAGGACGTCACCGTCCGCGCCATCGACGCCCTGCGCTCGTACGGCGGCTGACGTCCCGCCGGGTTCCGGCGGATAGAGTGCGAAGAGCGGGGTACGCCTGACGTGCCCCGCTCTTCGGCATCTGCAACCGAAAGGTAACGGCTCCATGCGTCGTCCCCAGCTGGACATCCAGCTGAAGACCCCTGACCAGATCGAGAAGATGCGGGCCGCCGGGCTGGTGGTCGCCGAGGCGCTGCGTCGGATGCGGGAGGCGGTCGCCCCAGGGGTCAGCACCGCCGACCTGGACGCCATCGCCGAGTCGACCATCCGCGAGGCCGGCGCCGTCCCCTCCTTCAAGGGCTACCACGGCTTTCCCGCGTCGATCTGCTCGTCGGTCAACGAGCAGGTCGTGCACGCCATCCCGTCGGCGCGGCAGGTGCTCCGCGACGGGGACATGATCTCCATCGACTGCGGTGCGGTGCTCGACGGCTGGCACGGCGACGCCGCCATCACCGTCGGGGTGGGCGAGGTCGAACCGGCGCTGCTGAAGATGGCGGCGGTGGCCGAGGACGCCATGTGGGCGGGCATCGCCGCAGCCGCCCGCGGCGCGGCCAGCGGCAAGGGCCGGCTCACCGACATCTCGCACGCCGTCGAGGACGCGGTCCGCAAGGGCGGGCGGTACGGCATCGTCGACGGCTACGGCGGGCACGGCATCGGCACCGAGATGCACCAGGACCCGCACGTGCTCAACCACGGACGGCCGGGGAAGGGCCCGCGTCTGGTGCCGGGCATGGCGCTGGCCATCGAGCCGATGATCACGATGGGCTCACCCCGGACGGTCGAACTCTCCGACGGCTGGACCGTGATCACCCGGGACCGGTCGATGGCGGTGCACGTCGAACACACGATGGCGCTGCTCCCGGACGGCGTCTGGGTGCTGACCGCGCCGGACGGCGGGCGCGCCCGCCTGGGCGAGCTGGTCACCTCCCGGCAGCCCGCGGACTCGCCGGCTCGCTGAGCCCTCAGCAGCGCTCCGCCGGGCGCCGCGTCCCGTCCTCTCCCGCCCCCTGAGGCGCGCACCAGCCGCACCGAGGGGTCGGAGGGCGACGCGCACCGAGAGCCTCGACGGCGACCGTTCCCAGGGCCCGGATGGGTGATCGCACCGAGGGCCTGGACGGCGACGCGCACCGAGGGCCCGAGGGCGACCGCCCACAGGACCCAACGGCGATGCGCACGGAGGGCCGGAGTCGCGGGGCCCGGCTGCGCGATGCCGGCCCGGCCCGCGTCCGGATGCGGCGCCCCGCCGCCCCGACCGCCGGCCGGGACCCGCCCTCGCCTCGGGCCCGGAGCCTCGGGAGGGGCCGCGGCGGGAGGGGCAGCGGCTGGTGGAGCGGTGGCATGCTTGCGGGCATGGAGGGACGCGACGGGATGCGGGCCGCCGACGCCGACCGCCAGGCGGTGGCGGAGCGGCTGCGGGTGGCCGTCGACGAGGGCCGGCTGGACCTGCACGAGTACGACGAGCGGTTGCAGCGGGCGTACGCCGCACGCACGTACGGCGAGCTGGACGTGCTGGTGGTCGATTTGCCGGCGCAGGCGGCCCCGGCGGCGTCGGAGCTCGCCACGCGGCTGGAGACCGTCCCGTCGCCGGCGGAGGGTGTCCGGTCGCCGGCGACCTCGTCGGTGACGGCCCGGTGGCTGGCCGAGGTGTGGCTGCCGTACCTGCGGGTGGTCGCGATCACGGTGACCGTCTGGGCGGTGACGTCCGCGCTCTCCACGGATCTGCTCTACTTCTGGCCCGTCTGGGTGGCCGGGCCGTGGGGAGCGGTGCTCGTGGTGCGCACGGTCGCCGGTCTCGCCGGCGGGGAGCCGCGGCGGCAGGCTGAGCAGCGGGAGCGGCGGCGTGAGCGCCGGCGGGCGAAGCGGGCGCGCAAGCGCGAGTTGGCTGCCGCCGAGGAGGGGCACCGGAGCCCGGTGCGGGAGCTGCCGCCGGCCCAGCGGGAAGGCCGGCCCGGCGAGGCCGACGCCGAGGTGTGATTGGCCCGTTCCGTCCGGTTCGACGCACCGATTCCCGGCCGGTTTGGCGACGGCCCGCAGGCGGGCGTACACTTTCTGATCGGCGCACAGCGTCCACTCCGGCATGCCCACCCTGCGCTTCGGTGGGAGCCGGAGCCGCGGCTGGCGCGGGCAACCTGATCTTGATCGGTGGCCCGTGTAAGACGTTGTGGGCCGTCCGGAGTAACCGACGTCAGGACAGCGGAGTACATGCCGAAAAAAGACGGAGCCATCGAGATCGAGGGTCGGGTCATCGAGCCCCTGCCGAACGCCATGTTCCGGGTGGAGCTCGCGAACGG
>NZ_JBEZEV010000171.1:0-2996 GCF_040649055.1 Micromonospora sp. NPDC049060 | reverse complement strand
CGCACATGATTCGCCAACCCCCGGTGCGACACCTGCACACCCTTCGGCCGACCCGTCGACCCCGACGTGAAAATCACATACGCCAACTCGTCGAGGTCGATCGGTCCGGGCAGGGCCGCGCGCAGGTCACCGTCGGCCGTGGCCTCCTCGGCGCCGTCGGCCACGATCTCGTCCACCCGGAGCACGTCGACCCCGGCACCGGCGAACCGGTCCGCGTACCGCTGCGAGGTGACCGCGACCCGGGCACCCGCGTCAGCGAGCATCGCGGCGATACGGCCCGGCGGGTACGACGGATCCACCGGCACGAACGCCGCACCCGCCTTCCACACCCCCAGCATCGACGCCACCAACTCGACGCCACGGTCCAGCAGCACACCCACCACCGCACCGGCACCCACACCCCGGCCGACCAGGCGCCGCCCGATCACGGCGGCGCGGGCGTCCAGGCCCGCGAAGTCGATCGTCCGACCGCCCGACTCGGACACGGCCTCCGCCGAGGGCGCCTCGGCCGCCCGCGTCTCGAACTCGGCGAGGACCGAACGCGACACCGGCTCCACCGCCGACGCCCCGTCGACCAGGACCACCGACGCCTCACCCGCCGGCAGACACGTCACCGACGCGTCACCGTCCATGTCGGCCACCATCGCCTCCAGCACCGCCCGGTACATGCCACCGAGGCGCAGGACGTTGGGGTAGCTGACCTGGTGCGGCCGGGCGAGGATGTTGAGCACGCCGCCGAGCGTGGAGACGTGCAGGCCGAACTCGCCGCTGGCCTCGTAGATGGCGTCCTCGAAGTCGACCCGCTCGGTGTCGACCTGCTCGAAGTCGAGGTAGTTGAAGAGGATCTCGATCGGCCGGCGCCCGTCGCCCAGGCGCTGCACGGCCGGCAGCGGGTAGCGGCGGTGCGGCCACAGCTCCAGCTCCCCGGCGAAGGTGTTGCGGATCAGCTCCCGCCAGGTACGCGCGCCCGCGTCGTGCACGAACGGCAGCGTGTTCAGGTGCATCCCGTAGACCCGGTCGGCGCCGGTCACCTCGGGCCGGCCGTGGCTGACCAGCCCGCTGGTGAACACGGGCTCGGCGGTGAGCTGGCTCATCACCTTCAGGTGCGCGGCCAGCAGCACGCTCTTCAGCGACGTGTCGGTACGGCTGGCCAGCTCGCGCAGGTCGTCCATCAGGTCGTGCAGGGGTACGCGGGTGCCGCACTCGTACTCCGGGACCGACTCGTCCTCGCCCCAGCCGGCGGGCAGTTCGAAGACCGGGCGGGCGACGACGCCCTGCCAGTAGTCGCGGTCCTCGTCCGACGCCAGCGCCTCGATCTCGCCGGCGACGAAGTCGGCGTAGCGGACCGGGGGCGCCTCGAACGCCGCAGGTGCGCCGGTGTCGCGCAGGCTGCGGTAGTTGTCGAGGATCTCCATGAGCAGCGAGTGGTGGCTCCAGCCCTCGAGGATGCCGTGCGACATGGTCAGCACGAACCACCACGTGTCGTCGCGGCCGGCCGCCCCGGCGATGCGCATCTGCGGGACCTGGTCGGGGGTGAACGGCCGGGACCGCTCGGCGGCCAGGTACGCCCGTAGCCGGCTCTCGGCCTCCTCGTCCGTGCCGTCGCGCAGGTCGAGCAGCGTGACGTCGACGGGCACCCCGGCGTGTACGAGCTGCATCGGCACCGAGAAGCCGGTCAGGTCGAACGAGGTACGCAGGATCTCGTGCCGCTCCACGACGGTCCGTACGGCCCGGCGCAGCGCGTCGCCGTCGAAGGCGTGCTCGTCGCGGATCGGGAACGCCGACACGTTGTGGTAGGTGCGCCGCTCCGAGTCGGAGAGCGTCACCACAAGCATGGCGAGCTGCACCTGCGCGCACGGGTACGCGTCGGCGAGCCCGGCGGGCAGCTTGGCCCGGTCGGCGTCGTCGAGCAGGCTGAACGGGGCGACGGCCCGGAAGGCGGGCGCGACCTCCGCGTCGTCCCCGCCGGAGAGGTGCGCGGCCAGGGCGGCGACCGTGCGGTGCACGAAGACGTCGCGCACCGAGACCGGGTGGCCGGCGCCGCGCAGCGCGCCCACGAGCGCGATGGCGCTGATGGAGTGCCCGCCGAGGTCGAAGAAGCTGTCCCGGGTGCTGACCTGTTCGAGCTGGAGCACCTGGCCCCAGATCTCCGCCAGCCGTTCCTCCAGCTCGGTCGCCGGGGCGACGTGCTGCCGCTGCGCGGGCACCGCGGTGTCCCACAGGGCGGCCCGGTCGACCTTGCCGTTGGCGTTGAGCGGGATCGCCTCCACGGCGACGAACTCGGCCGGGACCATGTACTCCGGCAGGTGCTCGGCGCACCGCTGCCGGATCCGGTCCAACAGGCCCGGCGTCGCCGGCGCGCCAGGGCGGTAGAACACCACGAGCCGGTCCGACTCGCCGACCAGGGCGACGGCGTCGCCGACGCCGTCGGTGCCCTCGACGACCGCTTCGATCTCGCCGAGTTCGATGCGGTAGCCGCGAATCTTCACCTGGTGGTCGACGCGGCCGACGAACTCCACCGCCCCGTCGGGCAGCCGCCGCACCAGGTCCCCGGTGCGGTACATCCGCGCCCCGACCGTGTTTCCGGGCTCGTTGCCGGCTGCGGCGAACGGGTCGGGCACGAACCGCTCCGCCGTCAACGCCGGCTGACCCGCGTAACCACGGGCCACACCCACGCCACCCACGTACAACTCGCCGACCACGCCCACCGGGGCGAGGTGCAGGTCCCGGTTGAGCACGTACATCGTCATGCCCGGCAGAGCACGACCGATCGGCACCACCGGACCCGCCTGCTCGGTCTCGATCGGGAAGATGCAGGTGCCGACACTCGCCTCGGTCGGCCCGTACTCGTTGACCAGACCGCCCGGCCCCAGAAGCGTCAGCCACCGGTTGGCCAGGGCCGCCGGCAGCGCCTCACCAGCGACCACCACCACCGGCGCCAACGACGCCAACGCCTCATCCGACAACTGCCGACCAAGAATCTCCAGATGACCCGG
>NZ_JBEZEV010000170.1:0-3212 GCF_040649055.1 Micromonospora sp. NPDC049060 | reverse complement strand
GGGGGGGCGGGGGCGGGGGGGCCCTCCGGGGCCTGGGGGCCCCCGGCCCCCTCACCCCTCCCCCCCCCCCCCCCGCCCCCGCCCGCCGGGCCGGCCGCCGGGGGCGGGGCCGGGCCCCGACCGGGAGCCGCGACACGCGCCGGCCGGGCCGCCCGGGCTGGCGGGTCGAAGGGCGTGCGGCGGCGCCCCGGACGGGTCGGCGGACCCGCCCGGAAGCCCACATCCCGGGCGGCGGATCGACACGGCGGCCACCATCGTGAATCATCTATCTTCATGACCACCGGGTCCACGGACGCCCGACCGTCCGCCGAAACCGCCGACCACGACCAGGTCCCCGACCCCGGGGACCCCGGCCGACGGAACCGGTGGGGCTGGCTGCGCCACGAGTGGACGCTGGCGGTGCTCGGCGGGCTGCTGCTGGCGGTGGTGCTGACCTGGCCGACGATGCGGCATCCGGCGAGCACCATCCCCGGCGACATCGGCGACCCCACGTTGCAGGCGTGGCAGATGGCCTGGGCCGGGCACGCCGTGCTCAACAACCCGACCGGTCTCTGGCACTCGAACACGTTCTTCCCCGAGACCTACACGTACGTCTACAGCGACACCCTGCTCGGCTACGCCCCGTTCGGGATGCTCGGCTCGGGCTTCGAGGCCGCCCTGGTCCGCTACAACGTGATGTACGTGCTGGTGCACGCGTTGGCCTTCATCGGGGCGTACGCGCTGGCCCGGCAGCTCGGGGCGGGCCGGCTGGGCGGGGCGGTCGCCGGGATCGCGTGGGCGTACGCGCCCTGGCGGCTGGCGCACTCCGGCCACCTGAACATCCTGTCCAGCGGCGGGATCGCGTTGTGCCTGGCGATGCTGGCGCGCGGCCACGGCTGGTCGCTGCGGCACGGCTACCGGCCGGAACGGCGGCGACCGGGCTGGGCCTTCGCGGGGTGGCTCGTCGCCGCCTGGCAGGTCAGCCTGGGCTTCGGCATCGGGCTGCCGCTTGTCTACTTCCTGCTGGCCGCGGTGCTGGTCGGGGCCGGCGGCTACGGCTGGTCGTGGTGGCGGCGCGGGCGACGACCCGCGTTCGGCCGGCGGCTGCTGGTCGCCGACGTGGCCGGTGGCGCCGTCTTCGGCGCGGTGACGCTCCTGCTGGGCCTGGTCTACCTGAAGGTCGTCGACCTCAACCCGCAGGCCGAACGGTCGTTGGCCTGGACGGAGATGTTCTCGCCGCCGCTGATCGGCTTCGTCACCGCCCCGGCGGACTCGTGGTGGTGGGGCGAGCGGCACGCGGCGGCGCGGGAACAACTGTCCTGGCCGCCGGAGATGGCGCTGCTGCCCGGGATGGTCCTGCTGGCGCTGGCCGCGGCGGGGCTGTTCGTCTCGGTCTACCCGGCCCGGCGCCGGGTCGCGTTGGCGCTCGGCGTGCTCGGCACGGTGCTGCTGGGCCTGGGCGTCACCCTCGGCGGCGACGGCGATCCGGGCTACCTGACGCTGTCGAAGCACCTGCCGGGCTGGGACGCGCTGCGGACGCCGGGCCGGATGATGCACTGGACGAGCCTGCTGCTGGCGGTGCTGGCGGCGGGCACGGTGACGGTGTTCGCCACGGCGGTGCGGCGGTGGTCGTCCCGAGGCTGGGCCAGGCTCCTGGCACCGGTGCTCCTGTTGGTGCCGCTGGCCCTGGTCGGGCTGGAGGGGATCAACCGGACGCCGCATCCGGTGGTGCCGACGCCGCCGGCCGCGATGCGTACGGCGGCGGAGCCGATGCTGGTGCTGCCCGCCGGCGGCGCGGTCGACCTGATCTTCATGCTGTGGACGACGGACGGGTTCCCCCGGGTCACGAACGGGCTGGGCGGGTTCGAGCCGGTCACCCAGGCGCAGACCCGGGTCGCGACGGCCACCTTCCCCGATGCGGGCAGCGTGGCGTACCTGCGGGGCATCGGGGTGCGGTCCGTGGTGGCCCTGCCGGGCTGGACCGCCGGGACGCCCTGGGAGGGCATCGCGGACCGGCCGATCGACGGGCTCGGCATCACCCGGGAGGAGATCGACGGTGTGCTGGTCTACCGCTTCTGAGCGGGGCGGCGCGGAGCGGGCGTCCTCGGGCGCCGGCCGGGCGGGGTGACGCAGGTGCGCCTGTCGCTGGTGGTGCCCTGCTTCAACGAGGAGGCCTCGGTGGAGCGCCTGCACTCGGCGGTGACCGCCGCGGTCGCGGAGCTGACCGACGTCGACATCGAGGTGGTCTACGTCGACGACGGCAGCTCCGACGGCACCCTCGTGGCGCTGCGCCGGCTCGCCGCCGCCGATCCCGCCGTGCGCTACACGTCGCTGAGCCGCAACTTCGGCAAGGAGGCGGCGATGCTGGCCGGGCTGGAGCGGGCCACCGGGGACGCGGTGGTCATCATGGACGCCGACCTCCAGCACCCGCCCCGGCTGCTGCCCGACATGGTGGCGTTGTACCGGCAGGGTTTCGACCAGGTCATCGCGCGCCGGGACCGGCGTGGCGACCGCCTCGTCCGGATGCTGGCCTCGCGGTCCTTCTACCGGGTGGTCAACTGGTGGATCGACGTGCGGCTGCTGGACGGGGCGGGTGACTTCCGGCTGCTGTCCCGGCTTGCGGTGGACGCGGTGCTGGCGATGCCGGAGTACAACCGCTTCTCCAAGGGGCTGTTCTCCTGGATCGGCTTCCGGACGGTGGTGGTCGCGCACCGCAACGAGACCCGGCAGGCGGGCCGGAGCAGGTGGACGTTCGGCAAGCTGTTCAACTACGCGTTCGACGGGCTGCTGTCGTTCAACAACCGGCCGCTGCGGCTGGCGATCTACGGCGGCCTGTTCCTCACCCTGATCGCGGTGGTCTACATGGCCTGGGTGGTCGCCGACGCCGTCAGCAAGGGAATCGACGTTCCCGGCTACACCACCATCATCGTCAGCGTGATCGGTCTCGGCGGCATCCAGATGACGATCCTGGGCGTGATCGGGGAGTACATCGGCCGGATCTACTACGAGACCAAGCGTCGGCCGCACTACCTGGTCCAGGAGACCGAGGACCTCCTCACGCAGGACGGGGAGACGCCCCGGGTGCCGGACCAGCCGGCGGTGCACCCGGCCGAGCGGGTCCGGCAGGGCGGGCCGGCCCGCGAGGACCTCTCCCGGTACCGCTCGCTGCGGCGCGCCGCCGGCGAGTCCGTGACGGGTGACGCGCGGCAGCCGTAGCGGCTGGCCCCCGCGGC
>NZ_JBEZEV010000169.1:0-3404 GCF_040649055.1 Micromonospora sp. NPDC049060 | reverse complement strand
GCGGGGCTGTCGCGGGGGGCCCCCGCGCCCGCCCCCCCCCCTCGCCGCCGCGCCCCCCCCCCCCCCCCGCGGGGGCGGCCCCCCCCCCGACCCGGGCCCGTCCGGCGGTCAGAGCAGGGTGAAGCCGAGCGGCATCGGCCGAATCGCTGGTCGCCCTCGTCGGGCCGTACGTCTGGTTGCGACCCGGCGCACCCCCGGACGCCGCCACCGGGGCACCGGCCGTCACCCCGGTGGCGACGGTGTCGGCCGCCCCGCGCACGATGCCCGTCGTCCCCGCGCCGACCGGCGACTGGACGCGGGCGGTCGTGACACTGCCCGGCGACTGGGTGCTGACCGGAGCCACCTCCACCGGCACTCCCGCCGTGCAGGGGTACGCCCTGGACCGCGAGCGCGGCCGGTACGTCGCCGCCGACCGCCGGTACGAGGAGACGTGGGCCGCGCCCCGTGGCGGGACCGCCGCCGTCGTCGACTACGAACGCGCCGGCCGGATCGGCCTGCTCGACCTGGGCCACGGCACGGTCCGCTGGATCCGCACCGGCAGCCACATCATGACCCCGCACTGGTCGCCGGACGGGCGGCGGTTGGTGCTGACCGTGCTGGACAAGGAGAGCGGCAGCTTCTCCCTCGGCGTGCTCGACGCGGCCACCGGCGCCTACCGCACCTTCCCGGTGGACACCGACCGGTACTTCTGCACCGACCACTGCTTCTTCACCTGGAGCCGGGACGGCCGGGAGGTCGCGCTCCAGCAGACCGATCCCGGTGCCCCGCGCTCGGAGTCCCGGCCGCACACGCGCCGGGGCGTGCAGTTCTTCTCCGCGACGAACGGCCGGCCGACCCGGTTCGTGCCCGTCCCGGGCGACCCCGCCGGCCCGTGGTCGTGGTCGCCGGACGGGCGGCTCGTGGTCATCAAGGGCCAGGACGGCCCGAGGTTGGCGGAGGTGGCGACCGGGCGGGTGATCGGCCCGGCTCCCGCCGAGGACGCCGTGTGGGTCGCGGGCGACCGGCTGCTGCACCGCGTCGGCTGGACGGCCGAGATGGCGCTGGTCGACCTCGACGGTCGGGAACTGGCGAGGCAGGCCCTCCCCGCGTCGCTGGACGTCAACCTGACCCTCGCGATCGCGCCCCGCTGAACGGCCCCGCGTCGCGGCCCCGTTGAGCCGCCGGCGTCCCGACCGACGTTGCGGGGCACCGATACCGTGCAGGCCGTGGCCACGGGGACGCTGATCTTCCTCATCATCGGCGGCGCGGGCGTCGCGGTACTGGCGCTCGCCCTGCTCGGCGGCGAGCTGCTCCACTTCGGCAACCCGGACTTCGACGGTCCGGTGTCGGTGGAGGCGGTCGCCGGGTTCACCGGAGCGCTCGGCTTCGGCGCCGCGATCGTCAACGAGCTGGTCGGTGGGCGTACGCCCGGCATGATCGCCGTGGCCCTGGCCGGCGGCGTCGTCGCGGCCGTGCCCACCGCCTGGGCCGCGGCCCGGCTGAGCCGGGCGGCCCGTGACATGCGCACCGACCCCACCCCCACCCGCCACCACCTGGTCGGCGCGCTCGGCCTGGTGGTCACCCCCGTGCCCGCCGACGGCTACGGCGAGGTCCGGGTCCGGGTGGCCGGCCAGCCGGTCAAGCTCAACGCCCGCGCCGACCGACCGATCCCGGTCGGCGCCCAGATCTTCGTGGTCGAGGCGCTCAGCGAGACCAGCGTGCACGTCGAGACCTACTGAACCCCCCTCATAGAAAACAGGACGGTCACATGCCCCTTCTCATCGCCATCGGCGGCGCGGTCCTCCTCGTCCTCGTGCTCGTGCTCTTCGTGCTCTCCCGCATCAAGGTGGCCGGGCCGAACGAGGCATTCATCGTCACCGGCCGCAAGGGCCGCACCACGCAGACCGCCGACGGTGGCCGGTCGACCGACAACTCCGGGCAGAAGGTCGTGCTCGGCGCGTCCGTCTTCGTCCTGCCCGTGGTGCAGAAGCTCCAGTCGCTCGACCTGTCCAGCCGGCGGATCGACGTCGGCATCAAGGGCGCGGTCAGCAAGCAGGGCATCCGCGCCGACCTGCACGGCGTCGCGATCGTGAAGGTCGGCGGCACCGAGGACGCCATCCGCGCCGCCGCGCAGCGCTTCCTGCACCAGCAGGACGAGATCGAGGACTTCACCCGGGAGGTGCTGGCCGGCGCGCTGCGCTCGATCGTCGGCCGGCTCACCGTCGAGGAGGTCATCCGGGACCGGGCGGCGTTCGCCAGCGCGGTCGCCGAGGAGGCCGAGCACTCGATGACCAACCAGGGCCTGGTGCTGGACACCTTCCAGCTCCAGGACATCCTGGCCGAGGGCTCCTACCTCCAGGACCTGGGCCGGCCGGAGGCCGCCCGGGTGCTCAAGGACGCGGCCATCGCCGAGGCGCGGGCCCGGCAGCAGGCCGAGCAGGAGCGGCTGCTCGCCGAGGAGGCCATCGCCGAGGCCAACCGGAACCTGTCGCTGAAGCAGGCCGCCATCCAGGCGGAGATCGACGCGGCCAAGGCGAAGTCCGCCGCCGCCGGACCGCTGGCCCAGGCCGAGCGGGACCAGGCGATCCTCTCCGAGCAGCAGAAGGTCGCCGAGCGCAACGCCGAGCTCAAGCAGCGTCAGCTCGACACCGAGGTGCGCAAGCCGGCCGACGCCGCCCGGTACAAGGTGGAGCAGGAGGCCGAGGCGTCCCGCAACGCGGCCGTGCTGAACGCCGACGCGCAGCGCCAGGCCGTCATCGCCGCCGCCCAGGCCGCCGCCGAGCAGGCCCGGCTCACCGGTGAGGGCGAGCGGGCCCGCCGGGCCGCGCTGGCCGAGGCCAACGCCATCGAAGGCGCCAAGGAGGGTGAGGCCGAGCAGCGCCGCCGCTCCGCCATCGCCGAGGCGGTCGAGCGGGAGGGCGCGGCCGAGGCCGCGGCCATCCTGGCCAAGGGGCAGGCCGAGGCCGACGCGATGGCCCGCAAGGCCGAGGCCTTCGCGGCGTACGGCGAAGCCGCGGTGCTGGACCTGCTGGTCAAGGTGCTGCCGCAGGTCGTCGAGGCGGCCAGCGCCCCGATCGGCGCGATCGACAAGATGACCGTCATCTCCACCGACGGCGCCTCGTCGCTGACCAAGTCGGTGGCGGGCAACGTGGCCCAGGGGCTCCAGCTCGGCAGCGACCTGACCGGCATCGACCTGGCCGGCCTGCTGGGGAAGCTCGGCTCGGCGGCGGCGACCACCGGCAACGGCAAGCCGCCCGTCGACGGCACGGCGGTCGAGACCCGCTGACGCGACCCGACACGACTGCCCGGGCCTGGGCAGAACGGCGCCCCGCCACGGCGGGGCCGGGGACGGCAGGGCGGGCGGCGCACTGGGGGGGGTGGCCAGGCTCAAGGACGGGGGGTGCCAGCCGCGGGCCGCCGCGGGG
>NZ_JBEZEV010000168.1:0-3793 GCF_040649055.1 Micromonospora sp. NPDC049060 | reverse complement strand
CCCCATCCAACAACCCCGGCAAATCCACCAAACCACCCCACCGCAACGGCACCTCCAAACCCACCACCCGACCCAAACCCCACACCGCAGCACCCGCGACATCCGCCAACTCGTCCGAGCCGCCGACCGACACCGCCCCGCGCGTCAGCCACCACAGCCGGCCCGACCCACCGACGTCGGTCAGCGCCTGCACCACGGCGAGCGCCGTCGACACCTCGGCGGCGGCCGGAACCGGGGACGCCTCCCGCGGCTCGGCCAGTGACAGCAGGGACACCACGTGGGCGTCCCGGGCGTCGGAGCCCATCGCCTCCCGCAGCAGCCGCGCCACCCGGTCGCGGTCGGCGCCGGCCGGGACCAGCACCGGGACCGCCCGGTCGGCCCGGGCGGCCAGCGCCGCGGCCACCGGGTGGTCCTCCTGCCCGGGTGCCATCAGCAGCAGCCAGGTCCCCGCCAACGTCGCGGAGTCCGGCACGGCGGCCGTACGCCACGTCGCCCGGTACCGCCAGGAGTCGACGACGGCCCGCTGCTGCGTCGCCCGCCGCCACCGGGCGAGCTTGGGCAGCAGCGCCGTGGACGGCTCGTCCGCGCCCACCGCGAGATCCTCGCCCAGCACGCCGAGGTCCCCGGACTCGACCGCCGCCCAGAACTGCTCGTCGGACGGGGCGTCGGTCCTCTCCGGAGCCGAGCCGGGCTGGGGGTCCTCCAGCCAGTAGCGCTGCCGGTCGAAGGCGTAGGTGGGCAGTTCCACCGCGCGCGGCCGGGCGCCGGTCTGGCCGAGGTACGCCGCCCAGTCGACGGCCACGCCGGCGGCCCAGAGCTGCCCGACGGCGTTGGTGAGGGTGGTGACGTCGGGCTGGCTGCGGCGCAGCGTGGCGACGTACCGCACGTCGTCGGCCGTGTCCGCCTCGGCTGCCAGGGCGGTGAGGACCGCGTCCGGGCCGACCTCCAGGAAGGTGTCCACCCCCTGCGCCCGCAGCGCCGCCACACCGTCGGCGAACCGCACCGGCTGCCGCACGTGCCGCACCCAGTAACCGGGATCGGTGACCTCCCCGGCGTCCGCCACCGCACCGGTCACGTTCGACACGATCGGCACCCGCGGCGCCCGCCAGTCCAGCCCCGCCACCACCGACGCGAACTCGTCGAGCATCGGCTCCATCAACCGCGAATGGAACGCGTGACTGACCGCCAGTTCCTTGACCCGCCAACCCCGCTCACGGCAGGCCGCCACCACCGAGGCCACCTCATCGGCGGCACCCGACACCACCACCGACGCCGGGCCGTTGACCGCCGCGATGTCCACCGCCGCACCGCTCACGCCGATCAGTTCGGCGACAGCCTCCTCCGACGCACCCACGGCCGCCATCACGCCACCGGCCGGCAACGCCTGCATCAACCGACCCCGCGCCGCCACCAGCGTGCACGCGTCCGCCAGCGACAACATCCCCGACACGTACGCCGCCGTCACCTCACCGATCGAGTGACCCGCCAGGAAGTCCGCCCGCACACCCCACGACGAGAGCAACTCCCACAACGCCACCTCGACCGCGAACAGCCCTGCCTGCGCGAAGACGGTCTGGTCCAGCAACGCGGCGTCCGCCGAACCCGCCTCCGCGAACACCACCTCGCGCAGCGAACGCGGCAGCAAGCCGTCGAAGCGCGTGCACACCTCGTCGAACGACGCCGCGAAGACGGGGAACGCGTCGTGCAGCTCCCGGCCCATGCCGGCGCGCTGCGAGCCCTGGCCCGTGAAGAGCACCGCCCGGCGACCCGCCGACACCACACCCGAGACGTGGCCCTCGGCAACCGTCGCGAGGCCGGCCGCCAGTTCGTCGACGTCCGAGCCCCACACGACCGCCCGGTGCTCCAACGCGGCCCGGGTCGTCGCCAACGACCACGACACGTCCGCCACAGCAAGATCGGACCGGTCCCGCACGAACGACGCCAACCGCGCCGCCTGACCCGCCAGACCCCGCTCGGAGCGACCCGACACCACCCACGGCACCGGCAACCCGACAGGCGCGACCGGCGCCGGAGCGGGCTCCAGCTCCGGCTGCTCGATGATCACGTGCGCGTTCGTGCCGGAGATGCCGAACGACGACACACCCGCGCGCCGGGGACGTCCCGCGCCCGGCCAGACCCGCGGCTCCGTCACCAACTCCACCGCACCCGACGCCCAGTCCACATGCGACGACGGCGCATCCACGTGCAAGGTCGCCGGCACGGTCCCGTGCCGCATCGCCAAGATCATCTTGATGATCCCGGCCACCCCCGCAGCCGCCTGCGTGTGACCGATGTTCGACTTCACCGACCCCAACAACAACGGCACATCCCGACCCTGCCCATACGTCGCCAACAACGCCTGAGCCTCGATCGGGTCGCCCAACGACGTGCCGGTGCCGTGCGCCTCCACCACGTCCACGTCAGCCGTGGACAGCCCCGCACTCGCGAGGGCCTGCCGGATCACCCGCTGCTGCGAGGGGCCGTTCGGCGCCGTCAACCCGTTCGACGCGCCATCCTGGTTCACCGCCGTGCCCCGTACCACCGCCAGGATCCGGCGCCCGTCGCGCCGCGCGTCCGACAGCCGCTGCACCAGCAGCACGCCGACGCCCTCGGACCAGCCCGTGCCGTCCGCGGCGTCGGAGAACGACTTGCAGCGGCCGTCGGCGGACAGGCCGCCCTGGATCGAGAACTCGGCGAACGTGCCCGGTGAGGCCATCACGGTGACGCCGCCGGCCAGGGCGAGGTCGCACTCGCCCGACCGCAGCGCCTGCGCCGCGAGGTGCAACGCCACAAGCGACGACGAACACGCCGTGTCCACGGTCACCGCCGGGCCCTCGAACCCGAACGAGTACGCCACCCGGCCCGACAACACGCTTGTCGCGTTGCCGGTGAGCAGGTGGCCGCCGACCTCCTGGGCCCGACCGACCGACCCGCTGGCGTACCCCTGGAAGCTGGCCCCGGCGAAGACGCCGACCGCGCCGCCCCGCAGGCTGGTGGGGTCGATGCCCGCCGACTCGACGGCCTCCCACGAGGTCTCCAGCAGCAGCCGCTGCTGCGGGTCCATGGCGAGGGCCTCGCGCGGCGAGATGCCGAAGAACTCGGCGTCGAACTCGCCGGCGTCATAGACGAAGCCGCCCCTGCGGGCGAAGGACGTGTCGGACAGGCCGCTGCTGAGGAAGCTGTCCCAGCCCCGGTCGAGGGGGAACTCGGAGATGCCGTCGCGTCCCGTGGAGAGCAGTTGCCACAGTTCTTCCGGGGATGCGACGCCACCCGGGAGGCGGCAGCCCATGCCGACGATCACGATCGGGTCGTCGTCCACGGTGGCGACCCTGCGGTCGGCCGGCGCGTCACCCGATGCTCCGAGCACGGTCTCCCGGATGAAGGCGACCAGGGCGGCCGGCGTCGGGTGGTCGAAGACCAGGGTGGATGGCAACGCGAGGCCCGTTTCGGCGGTCAGCCGGTTGCGCAGCTCGACGGCGGTGAGCGAGTCGAAGCCGAGACGCTGGAACGCCCGGTCCGGCCGCACCGCCTCCACGGTGGCGTGGCCGAGCACCGTGGCGACCTGGGAGCGTACGAGGTCCAGGAGGGACGCCTCGACCTCCGGCGGCGTCAGGGCCGCGAGCCGCTCGCGCAGTGCGGAGGCCTGGTCGGTGGGGCCGGTCTCGGCTCGGGCCGCCGCCTCGATCGCCGCCTGTGCCTCGGGGATGTCGGTGAACAGACGCGACGGACGCAACGCCGTGAACGACGGCACAAAACGATCCCACCGCACATCCGCCACCACCACCTGCGACTC
>NZ_JBEZEV010000167.1:0-3806 GCF_040649055.1 Micromonospora sp. NPDC049060 | reverse complement strand
TTACACTGGGTCCCTTTATCACCAACCCCCGCGGGGGGGCCCCCCCCGCCCCCCCCCGGGGTAAAACCGCCCCGCCGGCCCCCCCGTGCTACCCGGGGCGCCGCCCCCCGGGGGGGGGCGGCGCGCTCGACGCTTTCTCGGCGCGATCACCCTGAATCGCCTGGGTCTCGTGACGTCCGGCTCCGGCTGGGCCCTCGCCGACACCGGCGGCGCGATCGACTTCAGCGACCCTGTCGTACGCGCCCAGTACCGCTATGCCGCAAGCGTCCGTCTCGACAGCGGCACCGTCACCCTCGACGGCCTGACCGCCCGCCGCGCCTGACCCAACGGCCGATCCGCAGAGCAGTGGATCTGCGGATCGGCGACCGACGTCGACGCCGGCGTCGACGTCCTCTTCTGCCGCGAAGCGCCCGTCATGCAAGGTAACCAGGTCGCGGGGTGCGAGCATCCCGGACCTGCCGAGAGGAGGACGTCCTGTCGAGGCTGCCCTTCCCTTCGCCCGGCGTGAGCGCTAGATCTCCAGCCGCAGTCCGGCCCATCGGTCGAGCCATCCCTTGACCTGCACGCGGCGCTGCACCTTCGCGCGGCCCGCCGCATTGTTGAAGGCTGGAGAGGGGCGGACAACCATTCCTACAAGGTCAGCCAACCCATGGCAGGAAACCAGGTGAACAGAGTCACCCCGCAGGGTAACCGCGACGCACGTTGCCGTTTCGGGCCAGCGCGATATCGCGTCCAGGGCGGACGTGTAGGGCTCATCGCCATTGCGCAGATGCATCCGTGCTTGATTACGAATTTCCCACGGCACCCCAGGCAGGGCCACCATGGCTTGGGCTTCGGCGCGTGCGTCCTCGCGTGGGTCCAGCTTTTCCGGGTCGAAGTAGGCGACATCCACGTCGCGCTCCGGCGAGGCCGCGATGTTGCTGATCGCGTCCCAGACGCGGTTGCGTACGAAGCCGGCACCGATCCACCAGTCCGATAATCCAAGGTCGGCCGTAACTCGAAGGACTTTCATTGCTCCCGGGTCTGACTCGATTACGCCCACAACGTCCTGCGCGCTCCTGACCACCTCAGGGACCCTGGACCAGCGGACGTACGCGGATTGCCCTCCACGCCGCCTCGACGTTGTGCACCCGGTCCGGAGCCAGGCCCCGTCGGCGTAGCAGTCCGGCCAGTTCTTCCGGCGAGTCACGCCACGCGATACCCACGCTTCAGCCTCCCCCCTCGGAACCGTAACCATGTCCTACGGTGGGTCCATGGACTGGAAGATCGAACTCATCCCCGTTCCGGTGACCGATGTCGACCGGGCCAAGGAGTTCTACCAGAAGGTGGGCTTCAACGCCGACCACGATCACAGGGTGCACGAGGGCCTGCGGTTCGTCCAGCTCACACCACCCGGCTCGGCCTGCTCCATCGTGATCGGCGAGGGCATCACCGACAAGACTCCCGGCACCCAGGAAATCCAGGTTGTGGTCGCCGACGCCGAGGCGGCGCGCCGGCAACTGCTCGACGCCGGCGTCGATGCCAGCGAGGTCGAGGTGCAGCCATGGGGCAGCTTCGTCTACTTCGGCGATCCTGACGGCAACAGGTGGTCGCTGCAGGCGATCGAATCACGCCCCAACGGCTGATCGATGGCCCACGACAGCCCTGGCAATGCCTGAGGTACTGCGCTCAGCGGTCGATACGACCCCACCGTCGGTGAGGACCCCTCTGGGAACTGGTCCCTGAGGCGACCATCGTGTATATCAAGCGCCACCCGGTCTCGGTGCTCGCATCCCACCTGGCCGGGCCTGTCCTGCGCGGTGGTCACTGTCGCCATGGTGGTCCACCTGGCCGGTCGGGTGTCCAGCCGCCCATCTCGGAGGCTGCCATGGTCACTGGCGCTCGCCCTGCTCGCCGTGACCGCGCTCGCCCTGCGCACCGCAACCCTGCCCGACTACAGCAACCAGGCGCAGCGGACAACACTCGCCACGATTGCCTTCGTAGAGGTTGTCGCCGTGCTGGCGGTAGGCGTACCGCTCGCCGTACTGGCCATCCGAGCACTGCGCCGACTTCCACCGATCCCCACCGTCGCCCCAAGACCCACCACACCGACGTAGGAACTCGTCCGTCGGGGCGACTGTGACCCTCGGTAACGCCACCCCCGCCGAGCCCTGCGGTCGCGCCCACCTGCGGATGAACGGCGTCGGTGGGGAATTCGGTGGCAGGGTCGCGGTGGCGGGGCCGAGGATGAGCGGGTGATCGAGACGTACCCGACGAAGACCGTCCCCGTCGCCGCGGCCGCCGCCGCACGGCGACAGCGGACCGCGTCCGGTCGCGTCCCGACCCGCCGCCGACTGTCGTGACCGGCGCGTTCCTGGCCGGTCTGCTCGCCGGCTACGGCGTTGCCATCCCGGTCGGCGCGATCGCGGTCCTCATCCTCGGGCTCAGCGCCCGCACGTCGTTCCGGGTCGGCGCCGCCGCCGCGTTCGGGGTGGCCACCGCCGACGGGCTCTACGCCGCCGTGGCGGCCCTCGGCGGGGCCGCCGTCGCCGGGCTGATCGCCCCGGTCGCCGGGCCGCTGCGGCTGGCCGCCGCACTGGTGCTGCTCGTCCTCGCCGGCCACGGCGCCTGGCGCGCGCTGCGTCCACAAGCCGCGACCGGGACCGCCGGCGTCCGCCGGGGCCTGGAGACCCCGGTCCGCGCCTTCACCGGCGTGCTCGCGCTGACCCTGCTGAACCCCGCGACCGTGGTCTACTTCGCCGCGCTCGTGCTGGGCCGTACGGACCACGCCGAGCCGGATCCGCTCGCCGCCGGCCTCTTCGTGTTCGGCGCGTTCGTCGCCTCGGCGAGCTGGCAGCTGTTGATCGCCGGCGGAGGCACCCTGGTCGGCCGGGTGCTCACCGGCCCGCGCGGTCGACTCGTGACCGCGCTGCTCTCCAGTGCCATCATCGCCGCCCTGGCCCTGGCGATGCTGCTGTCCGGCTAGCCGGGCCACCCACCCACGGCGGTCAGCCGGCGTCGCCGTGCCGTAGGTTCGGGCGTATGAGCAGCCGACCGGCCGCCGGAGGCGGCCGCTGGGTCGAGGTGGATCCCGCCCGGGTCGCCCGGTGGGTCGAGGGCTTCGCCGACCGGCACGGCCCGCCCACCACCACCGTCGAGGCGTACGGGCTGCTGCTCGCCGCCCCGGACGGCGCGACCGCCGAGCTGCACGCCCCGCCCGGCGCGCCCGCCACCCCCGACGTGCCCGGCTTCGTGGTCGCCGCGACCGCGCCGCGCCGGATCGGCCTGCTGCTCGCCCGCAAGGGCGCGGTGGCCCTCGGCGTCGCGGCGGGGGAGAAGCTGGTGGTCTCCAAGGTGGACACCCGCTACGTGCAGGGGCGCACCGCCGCCGGGGGCTGGTCGCAGCAGCGCTTCGCCCGGCGGCGCGACAACCAGGCGAAGGCGGCGCTGGGCGACGCGGCCGACCTGGCCGTACGGCTGCTGCTGCCGGAGGCGGCGTCGTTGCGCGCGGTGGTCTGCGGCGGCGACCGGCGGGCGGTGGACACCGTGCTCGCCGACCGGCGCCTCGCCCCGCTGGCGGCGCTGCGTGCCGACCGGCTGCTGGACGTGCCCGAGCCCCGGCACGCGGTGCTCGTCGGCGCGATCGCGGCGGCCCGGGCGGTCCGCATCCTGGTGCGGGAGCCCGCGCCGTCCTGAGCGAGCCCGCGCCGTCCTGAACGGCGACCGCGTCGGGAGCGACGCCGACGGCCATCGCGGACCCCTGGTCGACCCCACGCACGACGGCGGCCGGCGGGCGCCTGGTCGACGTGTACGACCGCGCCTACGAG
>NZ_JBEZEV010000166.1:0-4005 GCF_040649055.1 Micromonospora sp. NPDC049060 | reverse complement strand
GGCACCACCCACTCCTTCGAAGGCGGGCACTACATCAGCGTCGTCGGCTACCGCGACAACGGCAACACCGTCACCATCGCCGACTCCGCGGACCCCAACCAGGCCTCCTACCGGATGAGCGTCGACAACCTCGCCGACTGGATCGCCACCCGCGGCTACACCGCCTGACCCAACAACGACACACCAACACACGACCCAGCACCGCGCACCACCCAGCGACACCCAACGACAAGGCCGGCCCCCACAAGGGGCCGGCCTTCTCGTCGTCTCTCACCTCCACCCAGCATCCGTAGCCGCGCAGGCCAAAGGGCCGAGCCGAAGCCCAAGGCGGCAGCCAGGGCCGAGCCGCAGCCAGAGCCCGGGGGCACCCGCGGCGGGCGGCCCGCGTTGCCCATCCCGACGGGCACAGACCGAGGCGAGAAATCCAGCGTCCGCCAGCAGGTCAGCCGCCCGAGCGAGCAACCGAGGCGAGAAACTCCAGCATCGACCGGCAGGGCAGCCGACCGAGGCGAGCAAGTCGCTGGTGGTCAGTCGATCGGGGCGAGGAACTCCAGCCGGTTGCCGTGCGCGTCCTGGGAGTGGAAGCGGCGCAGCCCGGGCAGCTCGTCGTCGCCCCAGCTCACCGGGTACCCGGCGGCGACCAACCGGGCGGCGAGCGCGTCCAGGTCCGGCCACAGCAGGCCGGGGTGGGCCTTGCGGGCGGGGCGGAAGTCGTCCTCCACGCCCAGGTGCAGTTCCGCGCCGTGCCCGGTGAACCAGCAGCCGCCACGGGCCGCGAGCGCGGGCGGTTTGGGCTTCTCGGCCATCCCGAGCACCCCGACGTAGAAGGTCCGCGACGCCTCCTCGGAGCCGCGTGGGCAGGCGAGCTGGACGTGATGGATCATGGTGGTACCTCCTCGTCCCGAACGATGGCACGAGGTTGCGAAGTTAGCAAGACGGACGTACGGTTTTGTTGACGACGAGATCGGCGGTAAGTGTCCCCTAACCACGGCGGCACCCCGACCGGTGCGACAGACTGCTCAGGACTACTCACGGTCGCTGGTGTGAAGGAGTACGACGTGGCGAGCCTCGACACCTTCGGTGCGAAGACCCAGCTACGCGTCGGAGACGCGAGCTACGAGATTTTCAAGATCAGCAAGGTGGAGGGCCACGAACGGCTGCCCTACAGCCTGAAGATCCTCCTGGAGAACCTGCTCCGGACCGAGGACGGCGCGAACATCACCGCCGACCACATCCGGCAGCTCGGCGCCTGGGAATCCGACGCCGACCCGAGCGTCGAGATCCAGTTCACCCCGGCGCGGGTGCTCATGCAGGACTTCACCGGCGTGCCCTGCGTGGTCGACCTGGCCACCATGCGCGAGGCGGTACGGGACCTGGGCGGCGACGCCACCAAGGTGAACCCGCTCGCCCCGGCCGAGCTGGTCATCGACCACTCCGTCATCGCCGACCTGTTCGGCCGCGAGGACGCCTTCGAGCGCAACGTCGAGCTGGAGTACGAGCGCAACAAGGAGCGCTACCAGTTCCTGCGCTGGGGCCAGACCGCGTTCAACGAGTTCAAGGTCGTCCCCCCGGGCACGGGCATCGTGCACCAGGTCAACATCGAGTACCTGGCCCGTACGATCATGGAGCGCAACGGCCAGGCGTACCCGGACACGGTCGTCGGCACCGACTCGCACACCACGATGGTCAACGGCCTGGGCGTGCTCGGCTGGGGCGTCGGCGGCATCGAGGCCGAGGCCGCGATGCTCGGCCAGCCCGTCAGCATGCTGATCCCGCGCGTGGTGGGCTTCAAGCTCTCCGGCGAGATGCCGGCCGGCACCACCGCCACCGACCTGGTGCTCACCATCACCGAGATGCTGCGCAAGCACGGCGTGGTGGGCAAGTTCGTCGAGTTCTACGGGCCGGGCGTGGGCGCCGTGCCGCTGGCCAACCGGGCCACCATCGGCAACATGTCCCCGGAGTACGGCTCCACCGTCGCGATCTTCCCGATCGACGCCGAGACCGTCCGCTACCTTGAGCTGACCGGCCGCGACGCCGCGCAGGTCGCGCTCGTCGAGGCGTACGCCAAGGAGCAGGGCCTCTGGCACGACCCGGACGCCGAGCCGGAGTACTCGGAGCGCCTGGAGCTGGACCTCGGCACGATCGAGCCGTCCCTGGCCGGCCCGAAGCGCCCGCAGGACCGGGTCCCGCTGGGCAACGCCAAGACGCTGTTCCGCTCGGCGCTGACCGACTACGTGGCCGCCGACGAGACCGGCGGCGACCGTGGCCGCAAGTCGGGCGTGCCGCAGCTGGAGAAGCCGTTCGGCGTGCAGGGCCACGCCGACGAGGCGAGCGCCGAGTCCTTCCCGGCCAGCGACTCCCCGGCCAACGGGGTCAGCGACCCGGCCGACGCGCCGCGCGACCTGGAGACGGCGGCGGTCGGCTCCGGCGGGCGGGCCAGCAACCCGATCCGGGTCACCGGCGCCGACGGCGTCGAGTACGAGCTGGACCACGGCGCCGTGGTGATCGCGGCCATCACCTCCTGCACCAACACCTCCAACCCGCAGGTGATGATCGGCGCGGCCCTGCTGGCCCGCAACGCGGTCGACAAGGGCCTGACCCGCAAGCCGTGGGTGAAGACCACCCTGGCCCCGGGTTCCAAGGTCGTCATGGACTACTACGAGCGGGCCGGCCTCACGCCCTACCTGGAGAAGCTCGGCTTCCACCTGGTCGGCTACGGCTGCACCACCTGCATCGGCAACTCCGGCCCGCTGCCCGAGGAGGTCTCGGCCGCGGTCAACGAGGCCGACCTGGCCGTCGTCTCCGTGCTCTCCGGCAACCGCAACTTCGAGGGCCGGATCAACCCGGACGTCAAGATGAACTACCTGGCGTCCCCGCCGCTGGTGGTCGCGTACGCGCTGGCCGGCACGATGGACATCGACCTGGCCAACGAGCCGATCGGTGAGGACGGCGAGGGCAACCCGGTGTTCCTTCGGGACATCTGGCCCAACAGCGCCGAGATCCAGGACGTCATCGCCTCGGCGATCGGCGCCACCGGCTTCAGCGCCGCGTACGAGGACGTCTTCGCCGGTGACGAGCGCTGGCAGTCGCTGCCCACCCCGACCGGCGACACGTTCGCCTGGGCGGACGAGTCCACCTACGTCCGCAAGCCCCCGTACTTCGAGGGCATGGAGCGGGAGCCGAAGGCGGTCGTCGACATCACCGACGCCCGGGTGCTGGCCAAGCTGGGCGACTCGGTGACCACCGACCACATCTCGCCGGCCGGTTCCATCAAGGCCGACTCGCCCGCCGGGACGTACCTCGCCGAGCACGGCGTGCCGCGGCACGAGTTCAACTCGTACGGCTCGCGCCGGGGCAACCACGAGGTGATGATCCGGGGCACCTTCGCCAACATCCGGCTGCGCAACCAGCTGGTCCCCGGCGTCGAGGGCGGCTTCACGGTCAACCACCTGACCGGCGAGCAGACGTCGATCTACGACGCCTCGGTGGCCTACCAGGAGGCGGGCGTCCCGCTCGTCGTGCTGGCCGGCAAGGAGTACGGCTCCGGCTCGTCGCGCGACTGGGCGGCCAAGGGCACCATGCTGCTCGGCGTCAGGGCGGTCATCGCCGAGTCGTACGAGCGGATCCACCGCTCGAACCTGATCGGCATGGGCGTGCTGCCGCTGCAGTTCCCGGCCGGCGAGACCGCCGAGTCGCTCGGCCTCACCGGCACGGAGACGTTCTCCATCGCCGGGGTCACCGCGCTGAACGACGGCGAGACCCCGCGTACGGTCAAGGTCAGCACCGACACCGGCGTCGAGTTCGACGCGGTGGTCCGGATCGACACCCCGGGCGAGGCGGACTACTACCGGCACGGCGGCATCCTGCAGTACGTGCTGCGTCGCATGATCGCCAACTGACGTCTAACGTGTAAGGAAGGGCCCCTTGTCAACGCTTAGCGTTGCGTCGCCGTCCCCGGGGATCTCGCGGCACCCGGGCTCGGCCTGTCCGAGGCGGCCTTCGACG
>NZ_JBEZEV010000165.1:0-4046 GCF_040649055.1 Micromonospora sp. NPDC049060 | reverse complement strand
CCGTGTCCCCCCACGCCCCCGCCGCGCGGCCCCACCCAAAAAACCACCACCCCCCCCCCGCGCCCGGGGGGCCCCCCCGCCCCCCCCCCGGAGCTACTGCTGGGCGCCGGTGGGGAGCTTCAGACCGTTGATCGGAGTGAGCGGGAGAAGCTTCTTCCCGGTCGGGCCGATCTGGATCTCGGTGTCCATCGACGGGCAGACGCCGCAGTCGAAGCACGGGGTCCACCGGCAGTCGTCCTGCTCGTACTCGCTGAGCGAGTCCTGCCAGTCCTGCCAGAGCCAGTCCTTGTCCAGGCCCGAGTCCAGGTGGTCCCAGGGCAGGACCTCCAGCTCGTCGCGCTGGCGGGTGGTGTACCAGTCGAGGTCGACGCCGAAGGCCGGCAGGACCTCGGTCGCCGCCTCCACCCAGCGCTGGTAGGAGAAGTGCTCGCTCCAGCCGTCGAACCGGCCGCCGTTCTCCCACACCCGCCGGATCACCGCGCCGACCCGCCGGTCACCCCGGCTGAGCAGGCCCTCGATCAGCGACGGCTCGCCGTCGTGGTAGCGGAAGCCGATCGCCCGACCGAGCGACCGGTCCGCGTTGATCGCCTGCTTGAGCATCTTGAGCCGGCCGTCGATGACCTCCGGCCGCTCCATCGACGCCCACTGGAACGGGGTGTGCGGCTTCGGCACGAACCCGCCGATGGAGACCGTGCAGCGGATGTCCTTCGAGCCGGTGGCGGCCCGGCCGGCCCGGATGACCTCATGGGCCATGTCCGCGATCTCGAGGACGTCCTCGTCGGTCTCGGTGGGCAGGCCGCACATGAAGTACAGCTTCACCTGCCGCCAGCCGTTCGTGTACGCGGTGACGACGGTGCGGATCAGGTCTTCCTTCGACACCATCTTGTTGATGACCTTGCGGATCCGCTCCGACCCGCCCTCGGGGGCGAAGGTCAGGCCGGTGCGCCGCCCGTTGCGGGACAACTCCTGCGCGAGGTCGATGTTGAACGCGTCCACCCGGGTCGACGGCAGCGAGAGCGACACGTTGGTGCCCTCGTACTGCTGGGCCAGGCCGGAGCACATGTCGCCGATCTCGGAGTGGTCGGCCGACGACAGCGACAGCAGGCCCACCTCGTGGAAGCCGGAGAACTCCAGCCCCTCCCGCACCATCTGCCCGACCGTGGTGATGGAGCGCTCGCGCACCGGGCGGGTGATCATGCCGGCCTGGCAGAACCGGCAGCCCCGGGTGCAGCCCCGGAAGATCTCCACGGCGTACCGCTCGTGCACGGTCTCGGCCAGGGGCACCAGGGGCTTCTTCGGGTACGGCCAGGCGTCCAGGTCCATGGTCGTGCGCTTGTGCACCCGGAACGGCACGTCCGCCCGGTTCGGCACGACCCGCTGGATGCGGCCGTCGGGCAGGTAGTCCACGTCGTAGAAGCGCGGCACGTAGACGCTCTCGGTGCGGGCCAGGCGCAGCAGCAGCTCGTCGCGCCCGCCAGGGGAGCCCTCGGCCTTCCACTCCCGCACGATCCCGGTGATCTCCAGGACCGCCTCCTCGCCGTCGCCAAGCACGGCGGCGTCGACGAAGTCGGCGATCGGCTCCGGGTTGAACGCGGCGTGGCCGCCGGCCACGATCACCGGGTCGGCGTCGGTGCGGTCGGCGGCGAGCAGCGGGATGCCGGCCAGGTCGATCGCGGTGAGCAGGTTGGTGTAGCCCAGCTCGGTGGAGAAGGAGACGCCGAAGACGTCGAAGTCGCGCACGGAGCGGTGCGCGTCGACGGTGAACTGCGGCACGCCGTGGGTGCGCATCAGCTTCTCCAGGTCCGGCCAGACCGCGTAGGTCCGCTCGGCGAGCACGTCGGGCAGCTCGTTGAGCACCTCGTAGAGGATCTGCACGCCCTGGTTGGGCAGGCCGACCTCGTAGGCGTCGGGATACATCAGCGCCCAGCGCACGGCCGCCGCGTCCCAGTCCTTGACCACCGCGCCCAGCTCGCCACCGACGTACTGGATGGGCTTGGTCACCTGGGGCAGCAGCGGCTCCAGCCGGGGCCAGACCGAATTGGCCGCGGCGGGGCGCGGCGTGGTGGACGGGACGCTCATGATGCCCAAGGGTACGCGGCCCGGCGGCGGCCGCCGCGCGCACGCCGGTCGCCACGCCCCCGGGGCGCCGGGCGCCGCGCCCCCGGCACGTCGCGGCGCCCGTCCGACCCTGCGGTACCGGCGGCGGCGGTGGCCGGAATCGCCCCGCTGGCGCATCGGTACTAACCTCGGACCGGCGCGAGAGGAGATTGCCGCGATGCCGCAGCCGCAGCCGGGCACGGACCGGCCGGCCGACGGGAGTCCCCCGGGTCAGGACCAGGGTCCGGATCCGGCGGTCACCGAGGAGCCCCCGACCTCCCCCGCAACGCCCGCCCCCGCCGGCGGCACGGGCCCGGAGGGCACCCGTGAGCTGCCCACCGACGACCCCGGGCCGACCGCGACGTCCGACATCGGGCAGGACGCGGACGACGCCGGGGTGCGCGGCGCCGGGGCCGACGCCGCGCGGCCGGACACGGGTGACGCCACCACGCCGCACAGCACGGGCGACGCCACCGACCGGCCGGACACCGGTGACGCCACGCCGCCGCAGGACGCCGACGACGCCGGGGCCGAGGGCACCCGGAACGCCGGGCCCGGGCGGATGGCCGGCACCGGCCCGGAGGGCACCCGCCTGCTGCCCGACGACGGCCCGCCGGCCGCGGGACCGCAGGGCACCCGGATGTTCCCCGGCGACGAGCGGCCGGCCGTGGGACCGCAGGGCACCCGGATGTTCTCCCCCGACGAGCTACCGGCCGAACCGCCCGCGCCCCGGTGGAGCGGTTCGGCGGCGGTACCCCCGCCGAAGCCGCGCAAGCGCGCCTGGGGCGAGTCGGCCGAGATCCCCCCGGTGCCGGCGCCTCCGCCGGCGCCCCCGCCCGAGCAGCCCGCCGAGCACCGCACGCCGGTCGACCCGTGGGCGGGCGCGGACACCGGCGGGTGGGACCTGCCGCCGCCTCCGCCGCCCTCGCCGACGCTGCCCTACCCCGCCGCGCCGCCGCCCCGGCCGTACTCCGGACCGCCGGCGCCACCCGTGCACTCCGCGCCACCCGTGCACTCCCCCGCGCCACCGGAGCCACCGCGTCCGGCGCCGCCGCGGGCCGCGTACCCGGCCGCCCCGCGGCCGTCGGCGTACCCCGTCTCCCCGCCGCCCGCGGCCTACCCGGTCTCCCCGCCGCCGGCCTCCCGGGCGCCCGGCCCGGCCCGCCCGGCGCCACCCCCGCCTCCGCCGCCCGCGCCGCCGAGGCAACGGCGGGCGACGGCGCCGCCGGCCGGCCCGCCACCCGGCCAGCAGGCCCCCAGGGGGTACGCCCCGAGGCCAGCCCGCAAGCGTCGCCGCTGGCCGTGGTACCTGCTGCTGATGCTGGCCTGCTGCTGCGGCTGCCCGGCCTACTACGGGGTGCCGATGGCGTCGCAGTACCCGGCCGAGGCCAGCCTGCCGGCCGAGGTGGCCGACCTGCGGCTGCGCGACGACAACACCAGCAAGGCGACCGCCAAGCAGTTGGAGGCGGACGTGCGCAAGGCGCACTGGCTGGCCGAGAAGACCTTCGCCGGCGTCTACGCCACGCCCGCCGGCAAGCGGGTGACGGTCTTCGGCGGCACCGGCTTCCGGTTCACCCCGGAGTCCGACGCGGAGGACGAGATCACCCGCCTCACCGGGCAGTACTCCCTCGGCGAGGCCCAGGTGGTCGACACCGGCGTACGCGGCCGGCACCAGCGTTGCGCGGTGGGACGCGCCGACGGCCAGGACGTGGTGGTGTGCACCTCGGTCGACCACGGCAGCATCGCCACCGCGGTCTTCACCCGGCTCTCCCTCGACGACAGCGCCACCCTGCTCGGCACCCTGCGGGAGCAGATGGTCACGACCAACCAGAAGTAGCGGCTCCACCGGCTCGGCGATCCCCGTCCGGTACGCCTCCTCCAGCGCCGCCTCCGGGGTGTCGAACCCGTCCGGGCGCCAGCTGTGGTCGTAGAGCAGGAACAGCGGCGCC
>NZ_JBEZEV010000164.1:0-4208 GCF_040649055.1 Micromonospora sp. NPDC049060 | reverse complement strand
TGGTGTGACAGTTCCCGCGTACTGGTTGTAGTAGTTGGTGGCATAACTGATCCGGGTCGCCTGGTGGCACGTGCCGCATCGTTCGAAGCGGTTCTGGAAGACGATCGTGGCGGCGGCGATGGTGGCGGCGCCTTTCAGTTCTGCGAGGCCGTAGGCCGGGATGTTGGTCAGTTCCCACCAGATGAATTCGAGCTGTGCCCGCAGACTCCAGACGCTCTGCCCGGTCGACGCGGCATACCACGTCGCGTTGGCGTTCGGTGTCGCGTCCCAGCGGCCACCGGCACTCCATTGCGCGATCCCGCGCCCCGGTCCGCCTGGCTCCTGCGCCAACGGGTCAATGTTGGACTCCTGTGCCAGGTTGCCGAGGACCCCGGCGGCCTGTACGGCGGTGAGCCCCTTGGCGATGAAGAAATCCCAGGCCACCCTGGAATTGATGGCGGCGAACGCCGGATCAGTTCCGCCCAGGACCGTCCCGAGGGTGGCCGTGGCGCTGAGCGCTGCGGTCGTGTACAAGAAGGTCCGCCTGCTGATTCCGTTGCCTGCCATCGACCGACTCCCGCGTTCGAGGGGATACTGTGCGCTCGAACCTAGGAGGGCCCGAGCCGGCAGGCATCGGGTGTTCGACCGACGGCCGTTTTGCGGATAGGTGCCGCTTACCATGACGCCTTCACAGATCGTCGAGCTGGATCAAGCCGTCCTGGATGGCGCGGGCTACCAGAGCCGCCTTGGTGGGAGCCGCCCGGCCACGCATCGCGTACTTGATCCGGATATGCTCCAGGTGCGAGTTGACCGTGCTGAGCGAGATGCCCAGACGCTGAGCCACGAACTCCTTGGACTGCGACTGGAACCACTGGATCAGCACTTCGGTTTCGCGTACCGATAGCACCGGGCGGTGGGCGGAGCGGTCGCCGGCAAGCGCGCCCGCCAGGGACGGCGCGGTGTACGCCTGCCCGGCCGCGGCGGCCCGGGTCGCCCGGACAAGGTGTTCGCCGCCCTCCGCCTTCGTTAGGTAGCTCAGCGCGCCCAGCTCAAGGCATTGCAGTGCGATCGCGTCGTCGGCGCGCATCGAGTAGACGACGATCCGCCGTCCCGCCTGCGCCAGCCTACGCAGGTCGCCCATGACCGGGGCCGGGCCGCCCAGGTGCAGGTCGAGGATGACCACGTCGGCCTGGGCACCCGCACCCCGCCACGCGGCGCGGACGTCGTCGCCCGAGGCGACCACTTGAATCGGCGGCGTGCCCGAGGAGAGCCAGTGGGCCACCCCGGCCAGCACCGCCGGATGATCGTCGATGATCACTGCGGTCAATTGCTCCTGCTCCGCCATCTGGCCTCCATTCGCACGTACTCACCGTAGGTATCGCAGTCGATCTCGACCTGTGCTGAGTTCGTCATGGTTAGGCTGGCGCCAACATCCGCCATCACCGCGATCCGCACGTCCTCGTGGGTACGGAGCACACTCACCCGCGCCTGGGACCGGGCCGCCGCCAGGGTCGCCGCGACCGGGGTGGTGAGTTCCCGGCGTACGGTGGAGGGCACCACCACGGCCGTGCCGCTGACGGCCAGGGACACCTCGACGCCCCGCCGTTCGGCCTCGTCGACACACGCGGTGACCTCGTGGACCAGCGGATCGGGGGCGTCGTCGTTCTCCGCGAACAATCTGCGCAGCTGAGTCGCCGCGAGCGAGCATCGCCGTCGGGTGTCGTCGTCGCGGGGATCCAGCATGCCATCGGCGAGGTCGGCCAGCAGCGGCAGGGTAACCCCCAGATGCCCGGCGAAGACTATCCGCTGGGTCCGTTCCCACTGCTCGGCGGCGATGATCCTGGTGATCACCCAATCGTGTTCGGCGGCCACGGAAATCGCCTGGCGGGCACGGTGGTGCAGCATCCGTGAGATCGGCACAACCGCCAGCTGGATGCTGGCGGTGGCGAACGCGACGATGCCTGCGGCGCCGATCTCGGCACGGTCCGGCACTTCGAACCACAGAAACTGGCCGAGGCTTGCCGTCAGGTGGACAGCCAGAGCGGTGAGCAGCGCGGGAACACGGTCCAGGAGCAGCAGTAGCAGGTGCCAACCCACCAGGCCGAACGACCAGTCCGGTGGGCTGAATTGCCCACCCGGTGGCAGGGCGCAGGTGGCACCGACCGAGGCCGCCAGCGTGACTGCCGTGCACGTCACCACCACGGCGGTCGGGATGGGCTGGCGGCGTACCACCCATACCGCACAGGCTGCGGTGACCAGCGCCAGCGCGGTGAATGATGCCAACGCGGCCCACTTCGGCTCGTGGTCGTATCCGACCAAGGGCTGCACGCACAGCCCCAACTGCACGACGCCGGCGATGCACAACAGTGCGATCCGCATGGTGGGATGCACGTGATCCCGGAGGGCCTGGCTCTCAGCCATCGGGCCACACCAGCCGTACGGAAGTGCCCGCAGCCGGGCGCGAGGTCACGAGGGCGCTGCCCCCGGCTGCGGTCATGCGCTCGATGATCGAACCGCGAATGCCGCGGCGAGAGTGCGGCACCTGCTCTGGGCGGAATCCCACGCCCGCGTCGTCGACCGTGACGACCATTCGGTTTCCTTCCAGGTCCACGCTCAGCGTGGCGTTCGGTACGCCGGCGTGCCGGTCGACGTTGGTCAGTGCTTCCCGTACCGCCCGCACCAGCGCGAGCGCCGCCGAGGCGGGCACCACCATCTCGGCCTGCCACCGGACGCGGATGCTCAGTGGGCTTCGGCCCACGACCGAGCGCAGCGCGGCGGTCAGCTCGACCGGGCTGTCCTGCGAAGCCTGCCCGTCAGCAGCGCCCGTGAGCACGGTCAGGTCGTGCCGTGCGTACTCGGCGACCTGGCCGGGATCGGTGTCCCGGCCATGCGCCGTCACCAGGAGGAACGTCGCCGAGGCAGTGTCGTGCAACAAGGCGA
This sequence comes from Micromonospora sp. NPDC049060, assembly GCF_040649055.1. Lineage (NCBI taxonomy): Bacteria > Bacillati > Actinomycetota > Actinomycetes > Micromonosporales > Micromonosporaceae > Micromonospora > Micromonospora sp. NPDC049060. The sequence goes on along the minus strand of NZ_JBEZEV010000164.1, from coordinate 1,289 downwards.
GGAACTCCCGTTTTTGGCGGTGCCGCGCCACCGCCACCGCCTCAGCCCGGGCCAGCGCCGCCTGACGTGCCCACAAGGTATCCACGCGCCTGCTCGACTGCCGCAGCAACACAAATGCCAGACGCGCCATGACGCATTCGACCAGCAGCCGCAGGCCGAGTGGAACCCCCTCTCGGACCCCGACCACGGCAACGTCGACCATGAGTAGCCCGGCCACAGCTGGAAGCGACACCTTCGGTGACCAGTCCCACTGCATCGTGATCGCCACCGTGGTAAGGGCGTTGACGGCCCACTGATTGGGCTGCCCACCGGTCTGCTCCTGGGTGACGCAGATCGCCACGACGCGCACCGCCGTGAACGCGAGAGCCAGCTGTGCCGAACCTCCCGAGAACCCTGCCCAGTAGTCCACCACGGCGCCGACCACCATCAGCAGGAACAGTGCAAACCCGAGCCGCAGGGCGGCACCGGGAACCGCCAGCAGCCCGAAGGCGCTGATCAGTGCCAGCAGGAGTCCGCGCATGGGCGCGGCGTAGCGGCGTGCCGACGCCAGGAACTCCGCCTCGATGGTGGCTAGGCATGCCCTAGACCCCATGGCGATCTACCACATCCCGCGACAGCAACAGGACCTCTCCGTCCCAGCGTCGCACCAGTCGATCGACATCTATCATCGTGATGACCCTAACAACCCTTGGCCGTCGGTCGAACACACGATGCCTGCCGGCTCGGGCACCCCTAGGTTCGAGCGCACAGTGTCCCTCGAACGCGGGAGTCGGTTGATGGCAGGCAACGGAATCAGCAGACGGACCTTCTTGCACACCACGGTCGCGGCTGGCGCCATCACGGCGGTCGGGAGCACCGCAGGTGCAGCCTTGGCGGCCGTCCCCGGGTTCTACAACCCCTTCAGTGGCTACCCGATCACCGGAACCTGGCAGGACCATCTCAACCGCGGCTCGCTCGGCGGCATCGACTACGGCATGCCGGTCGGAACACAGCTGCCGGCGGCCGGTGGTGGCATCGTGACCAACATCCCGAACAACGGCACCGGAGGCCACACCGTCACCATCGCGCACGACAACGGCTACCGTACGCAGTACATGCACCTTTCGCAGTTTTCGTTGACCAACGGCACGCGAGTTGGCATGGGACAGATCGTCGGGTTGTCCGGGGGTGCCGTCGGCGCACCGGGATCAGGCTCGTCCACCGGTCCGCACCTGCACTGGCACATGATCAACCCGAGTGGCACCCGCATCAACCCGCTGGCCTACCTGGACAGTGGCGGGCCTTCCCTG
>NZ_JBEZEV010000163.1:0-4323 GCF_040649055.1 Micromonospora sp. NPDC049060 | reverse complement strand
GGGTGGTCGCCAACCCCGTGCGTGGTCCGAAGTTCGGCCAGGGCGCGCCGCTGTGACCTGCTGCGTCCCCGCCGGGGGGGCCGGCTGGTCGGCCCACCGCCGACCTGCCGGCACCTGCCGTACCGGTACTGGAGTGGAGAGACCGTGTCCGAGACCCTCATCCCCGGCCCTGTGTCCCGGGCCGCCCGCCGTCGGCGGGCGGCGGCCGGGGCGGCCCTGGCCCTCCTGGTCGCGGTGACCGGATGCACCGGCTCGCAGGAGTCCCCCGCCGCGGCGGACCGCACCGCACCGGTCGCGGTCACCGGACCGCTGTGCGACGCGCTGCCCTCGGGGACCGAGCCGGGTAGTCCGGGCTCGCTGGTGGACCGGTCCCCCGCCCAGGCCCTGACCTGGATTCCCGTGCTCACCATGTTCGAGGCGGCGGTGCGGGCCACCGGGCTGACCGAGGAGCTGTCCGCCGCGGGCGGGCTCACCATCCTCGCCCCCACCGACGACGCCTTCCGGGCCAGGTTCTCCACCGCCAACCTGGACCAACTGCTGCTCAAGGACACCGCGACACTGCGCGGGCTGTTGAAGGAGCACCTGGTCGCGGGGGCTCGCCCGGTGGCCGACCTGGCGTCCGCCGGCACCGTCACCACCCTGGCGGGCACCACCCTCGCCGTCGCCCCGGCCGGGTCGGGCGTCCGGCTGGCCGACCGGGCCGAGACGATCTGCGCCGACTACCGGGCCGGTGGCGCCCGGATCCACGTGATCGACAAGGTGCTCGGCAACCTGCCGGAGACCGCCCACGAGGAGGACCACGCCCACTGAGCGGTGCTACCCGACGGACGGCCGTCGACCCCGCACAAGGGGGTCGGCGGCCGTCCCCGTCCCCGGGGCGGTCGCCGCAGGTCCCGCCGCCTCCGCACCCGGTCGGCCGACGACCGGAATCCACCCGACTGACACGAACCGGCACTTTCAGGTGTCCTCCGTCACCTTGGCCCCTTTCGAGATGCGGGATCGGCCCGGATGGCCTTTGCTTGTCCCGGGGCGCGCGTACGCGCGTCTCCACTCGGCCGTTCGGCCACCTCTGCCACCCTTTCGCCGCCACCGCTGCCGGCGCGTTCCACCATGCATGGACGGAGATTGATGTGACGACCCTGCGGGTCGACGAGCAGCCCACCAGCACCCCGGGTCGGGTCCACCGGCCCACCCTCACCTCCCGGCCCCAGGTCCCGACGCAGTCCGGAACGACGGGCACGCCCCCGCAGACCCGCCGCATCCTCATGCTCTCCTGGGAGTACCCGCCGGTCCTCGTCGGCGGGCTCGGCCGGCACGTGCACGCCCTCTCCGTCGCCCTCGCCGCCGCCGGCCACGAAGTCACCGTCGTCACCCGCCACACCGACGGCGCACCCCTCGAGGAATACGCCGACGGCGTCCGCATCGTCCGCGCCGCCGAAGACCCCGTCACCTTCCCCCTGGCCACCTCCTCCCTGCTCGCCTGGACCATGGCCTTCAACCACACCCTCACCCGCGCCGCCCTACGCGCCACCGAAGCCGGCACCTACGACGTCATCCACGCCCACGACTGGCTCGTCGCCCACACCGCCATGACCCTGCGCGAACACCTCGACATCCCCCTCGTCAGCACCATCCACGCCACCGAAGCCGGCCGACACCAGGGCTGGCTACCCGAAGAGATGAACCGCACCATCCACGGCGTCGAACACTGGCTGGCCGGCGAGTCGGGCCGGGTGATCGTCTGCTCCGGCTACATGCGCGACGAGGTGACGGGGCTGTTCGGCGTACCGGCCGGCCGGGTCGACGTGGTGCCCAACGGCGTGGAGCCGCACCGTTGGCGCGTCCCGGCCGCAGCGGTGGCGCAGGCCCGCGCCCGCTTCGCCGGGGACGGGCCACTTGTCACCTTCGCCGGCCGGCTGGTCTACGAGAAGGGCGTGCAGCACCTGATCGCCGGGCTGCCCCGGCTGCGCGATCGGCACCCTGGGCTGCGCGCCGTCATCGTCGGCGACGGGCCGTACCGAGGCGAGTTGGAGGCCGAGGTGCACCGCCTGGGCCTCGGCGGCACGGTCAGCCTGCCGGGCTTCCTCGGCGGCACCGACCTGCCCGCCGTGATGGCCGCGTCGGACTGCTTCGCCGTGCCGAGCATCTACGAGCCGTTCGGCATGGTGGCCCTGGAGGGCGCCGCCGCCGGCGCGCCCCTGGCCGTCGCCGCGACCGGCGGGCTCGCCGAGATCGTCGAGCCCGGGGTGACCGGGATGACCTTCCGGCCGCACGACCCGGACGGGCTGACCGACGCGATCGACGCGCTGCTGTCGGACCGGGAGCGGGCCCGCCAGCTCGCCCGCCGGGCCCGCGTCATGGTGCACGAGCGGTACGGCTGGTCGGCCATCGCGCAGCGTACGGCCACCGCCTACGCGGCCGCGATCGCCACCGCCGGGTCGTTCGCCGCCGAGCGGGTGACCCGGGGTCGCGCCGTGCCGTCGATCGCCGAGGGCAACCTGCTCGCCGCCGCCGGCCTCCGCTGACGGGTGTAAGGAAGGGCCCCTTCCTATCGTTTTTCGCATAGGACGGGGCCCTTCCCTACACCCCGTCGGGCGCGACGGCGGGGGGGGTACGACACGCCGAAGGCCGCCGACCCGTGCGGGGTCGGCGGCCTTCGGCGTCGGTACGGCCGGAACTCAGCGCTCCGAGAACGGGGTGTACGCCCGCTCGGGGGCACCGGTGTAGATCTGCCGCGGGCGGCCGATCTTGGTCTCCGGGTCGTTGATCATCTCGCGCCACTGCGCGATCCAGCCGGGGAGCCGGCCCAGCGCGAAGAGCACCGTGAACATCTTGGTCGGGAAGCCCATGGCCTTGTAGATCAGGCCGGTGTAGAAGTCCACGTTCGGGTAGAGCTTGCGGGAGACGAAGAACTCGTCGGCGAGGGCGATCTCCTCCAGCTGCATGGCGATGTCCAGCAGCGGGTCGGGCTTGGCCATCCGGCCGAGCACGTCCTGGGCCGCCTTCTTCACGATCGCCGCGCGCGGGTCGTAGTTCTTGTAGACCCGGTGGCCGAAGCCCATGAGCTTCACGCCGTCCTGCTTGTCCTTCACCTTGCGTACGAAGGACTGGACGTCGCCGCCGTCGGCCTGGATCTTCTCCAGCATTTCCAGCACGGCCTGGTTGGCGCCGCCGTGCAGCGGGCCGAAGAGCGCGTTCACGCCCGCCGAGACCGAGGCGAAGAGGTTGGCGTTGCTGGAGCCGACCAGGCGCACGGTCGAGGTGGAGCAGTTCTGCTCGTGGTCGGCGTGCAGGATGAACAGCATGTCCAGCACCTTGGCCATCACCGGGTCGACCTCGTACGGCTCCGCCGGCACGCCGAAGGTCATCCGCAGGAAGTTCTCCACGTAGCCCAGCGAGTTGTCCGGGTACAGCAGCGGCTGGCCGATCGACTTCTTGTACGCGTACGAGGCGATGGTGGGCACCTTCGCCATCAGCCGCACCGTGGACATCTCGACGTGCGAGGAGTCGAACGGGTCCAGGCTGTCCTGGTAGAAGGTGGAGATGGCGCTGACGGCCGACGAGAGCACAGCCATCGGGTGCGCGTCGCGCGGGAAGCCGTCGAAGAAGCGGCGCATCTCCTCGTGCAGCAGCGAGTGCCGGCGGATCCGCTCGGTGAACTCGGTCAACTGCTGCTGGGTCGGCAGCTCACCGTAGATCAGCAGGTAGGAGACCTCCAGGAAGGAGGACTTCTCCGCGAGCTGCTCGATCGGGTACCCACGGTAACGCAGGATCCCCGCGTCGCCGTCGATGTAGGTGATGTCGGACGAGCAGGCCGCGGTGTTGACGAAACCGGGGTCGTACGTCGTCATCCCGGTTTCCTTCAGCAGCTTGCCCACCCCGATGCCGGCGGGGCCCTCGACCGCGGATTGCACCGGCATCGAAAGCTGCCCACCGGGGTGATCGAGCTTGACTTCCGTCATGTTTCCCTCGCTTCGCCGGCAGATCTGCGTTGAATTGCCTTCGCTTTTACCGTAATCACGGTCGAGGAGATACCGCCCGTCGTGGTTCGACGGTGAGGCATGCGTCACCCGATTCCCGACCAGCGACCCGGGAAACCCGCGCAATCCGGACGCACAACCGCCAACCAACCCCACCTCACACCACACCACCCACCGCCCCGCCCCATGCCGCCCCCGCCGCGCCACCCCGCGCCACCCACTCCGCCCCGGCCCCCGCGCTGCCCGCCCCGCACTGCCCCACCCCACCCCGCGCCGCCGCCCCGCGCTGTCCGCCCCGCGCCACCCCGCCCTGCGCCGCGCTGTGCGCGCCACCCCGCCCCGC
>NZ_JBEZEV010000162.1:0-4422 GCF_040649055.1 Micromonospora sp. NPDC049060 | reverse complement strand
CGGACCTCCGCCCGACCTCCCGACACCAGGATGTAGGCGTCCATGGTGAGCAGGGACTTGAACACCTTGGGCTGCACGTCGGTGTTGGAGGCACCCGTGGCGTTCCACTCGTGGGAGTCGACCGGGCGGCACGGTCAGGACTTCGGGCCGACGTGGCGATCGAGGGCGGCGACGGCGTCCCGGCGCGCCACGGAGAGGGAGTCACGGCGATTCATCCGCCAGGCGATGCCGAGCAGGTCCAGCGCCCACTGGCAGAGGCCCATGATGTCGGCCGACTCGTTGACGAACATGTAGCGGGGGTAGACGTAGCTCCTGCCGCGCGTCGTCACCCGGTTGCTGACGCGGCACCCGTCGGAGTGGAACAGGCCCCGCAGGAAATCGCCGGGTCGCGCCGTGAGGATCTCCCGCTGCCAGTCGGCGAGGACGATCTGACGGTCGTGCTTCTTGCCGGGACCGTGCTGCGGGAACAGGCACGGCCAGTGCTTGCCGGTGCTCTGGACCGCCACGCAGCCCTGCTTCTGGATCCGCTGGACCTTGTTGGCGAGCACCGCCTTCATCGCGACATCGCAGGCGTCGATGAGATCAGGCCATGCGTCGGCGCAGTAGATGCGCAGGACGGGAACCCGGTCGGTGGTGACCAGGTGGCCGTCCCCCAGATAGAGGCCCAGTAGGTAGGGATAGGCCGTCGGGTCAGTCGGATTGTCGACATCGGGGGAACAGCGGAAGCAGCGGGCGGCGGTGCCGACCATGACCGGCTCGGGTCGGTCCACGCACCAGTGCCAGACGGTGCTGTAGGGCAGGGACAGGTCCCGGGCGACCGACCGGATGTTGCTGCCGCGAGCGCGGAGCGCGCGGGCTCGGGCCCGCATCTCAGGTGGGTGCACCCACGCATCATCGAACAGGTGTATGACAGGTGTGCCGGGAGCGGGATTCGAACCCGCAAGCCCTCTCGGGCAGAAGTGTTTGAGACTTCCGTGTATGCCGTTCCACCATCCCGGCGAGTGCGGCTTACTGTACCCGACTACGCTCGTGCGGGAGCATGGGTGGTAGCCGTGCCGGGAACGATGGTGGGAGTGGCTCGTGGCCGAGATGCAGACGGACGTCGAGCGCAGGCGCGTTCTGATCGCCGAGGACGAGGCGCTGATCCGGCTGGACCTGGCCGAGATGCTCGTCGAGGAGGGCTACGAGGTCGTCGGCGAGGCCGGTGACGGGGAGACGGCGGTCCGGCTCGCCGAGGAGCTGAAGCCGGACCTGGTCATCCTCGACATCAAGATGCCGATCATGGACGGCCTGGCCGCCGCCGAGCGGATCGCCGGCGCCCGGATCGCCCCGGTGATCATCCTGACCGCGTTCAGCCAGCGTGACCTGGTGGAGCGTGCGCGGGCGGCCGGCGCGATGGCGTACCTCGTGAAGCCCTTCCAGAAGAGCGACCTGGTCCCGGCGGTGGAGATCGCGCTGTCGCGCTACTCGGAGATCGCCGCCCTGGAGGCGGAGGTCGCGGGGCTGACCGACCGGCTGGAGATCCGCAAGACGGTCGAGCGCGCCAAGGGCGCGCTGATGACGACGTACGGGATGAGCGAGCCGCAGGCGTTCAAGTGGATCCAGCGCACGGCGATGGACCACCGGATGACCATGAAGGAGGTCGCCGAGCGGATCCTCGCCGAGACCGCCGGCGGCGAGGTCGCCCAGCCCGCCTCCTGAGTGCCCCACGGGCGACGCGACACGCCGGTATGCGCTCCGGGGACTCCTCGCGGGAGCCGTTGATCGATAGCATCTGATCCATGTGGATCCGGCGGCTGGTGGCGGTGCTCGGCGCCCTCGCGGTGCTGCTGGCCGGCTGCGACCGGGCCCCGGCGGAGCCCGCCGACGAGCCGCTGCGACCGCGGTGGCAGCCGCTGACCCTGCCGGCGCCGCCGGGCGCCCCCGGCCGGCCGCTGCTGCGCGACGCCGTGGCCTGCGCCGGCACGTGGTACGTGGTCGGCGGGCTGGCCGACGCGGAGGGGGAGACCCGGCCGGCGGCCTGGCGCAGCACCGACGGCGTGTCGTGGACGGCGCTGCCGGTCTCGCCGTCGAGCCACTACGGCCGCCAGCACGTGCTCTACGCGGCCGCGTGCCGCGACGGCCGGCTGGCGGCGCTCGGGGCGAAGAACGGCGGCGCGCACGGCAACCCGCGCACGGGCACCTGGTCGCAGTCGCCGGGCGGGCAGCTCCAGGAGGCGCCGGCGCCCTTCGAGCTGTACGCGGGCCCGCGCGCGGTGAACGTGGCGCGGCTGGCGGCGGGCCCGGCCGGGTGGCTGATCGCGGGGGCGCGGGTCGACGGGGCGGCGGTCTGGACGTCGTCGGACGGCGAGCGCTTCGCGATCCGGGAGGGCGTCGCGGAACTCGCCGGTGACGGGCGGGGCCGGACGGTCGCGTTCGACGCGGTGGCCCTGCCGTCGGGTTGGTGGGTGGTGGGCGCGGTGCTGCCGCCCGGCACGACGGCGCTGACGCCCCTGGCCTGGAGCTCGGCCGACGGCCGGGCCTGGCGGCGGATGGCGCTGCCGGTGCCGGACGGGCGGGGCCAGGCGCAGCGGGTGGCCTCGGTCGACGGTGCGGTGGTGGCCGTCGGCCCGGTGCGGGACGGGTTCGCGACCTGGCGGCTGGCGGGCGACGAGTGGCGGCGGGCCGGCGGGTTCGGCGCGCCCGGCCCGGGGGTGTCCACGGTCGACGCCCTGGTGCCGGCCGGGCGGGAGCTGGTCGCGGTGACGGGGGACGGCGGTGGTCACGGACTGTGGCTTTCCGCCGATGCGGGGGATTCGTGGCGACTGATGGACATGCCGGCCCCTGTGCCGGATGGTGGGAACACGGCCGTGGCGGTCGCGTCGCAGGGTGATCGACTGGTGTTGGTGTCTGACGACGGGGAGGCGTCCCGGGCCTGGTCAGTCGGGTTGCCGACCATCGATCGGTAAAGGGTGGACGAAGATCGACCCGTTACCGATGAAACGAAGGCGAAGGCCTTTCGCCGCCGACGGTTCTTACAGCGATCGTTTCGAACCCGCCACGCCGTGTAACGGTTCGGTCAACCCGCTCCCCTGGGGCTTTCGTCACAGCTCAAAGGTGGGATAGCGTCCGGCCCCAGACCGGCGACGACGGTCTGGTTCGTCCGCCCCCGCAAGGGCCAATCGGCAGCGGGTGGTTCGGACCATTGGACGGAGGAGGGTTCGGGCCTTGAGGCAGAAGCTCGCGCGCGTTATCGGTGGGGTCGCCATGCTGGCGCTCGTCGCCGGCGGCACGGCATGCTCCAGTAGCGACGACGCGGCGTCCGGTGGCGACGCCTGCGGCAACAAGATCGCGTTCTTCGGCGCGCTGACCGGCCCGTCGGCGGCGCTCGGCATCAACGAGAACAACGGCGTCAAGCTGGCGGTCGACAAGTACAACAAGGAGAACGCCGACTGCAAGGTCGAGCTGGTTCCCCTGGACTCGCAGGGCAGCCCGGACCAGGCCCCGCAGCTGGCCCAGAAGGCCATCGACGACACCAAGATCCTCGGCATCGTCGGCCCGGCCTACTCGGGTGAGTCGGAGGCCGCCGGTCCGCTCTTCAACGAGGCCGGTCTGGTGACCATCACCCCGTCGGCCACCAACCCGACGCTCGCGAAGCAGAACTGGAAGACCTTCTTCCGCGCGGTCGGCAACGACCTGAGCCAGGGCCCGGGTGCCGGCAACTACATCAAGAACGTGCTGAAGGCCGACAAGGTCTACGTCATCGACGACCAGTCCGCGTACGGCGCCGGCCTGGCCGACGAGGTCAAGAAGCTGCTCGGCCCCGCGGTCGTCGGCTCGGACAAGGTCCAGGGCGACGGCAAGCAGGTCGAGTTCTCGGCCGTGGTCACCAAGGTCAAGGCCGCCAACGTCAAGGCGGTCTTCTACGGCGGCTACTACCAGGAGGCCGGCCTGATCCGCAAGCAGCTCACCGCTGCCGGGGTCACCGCTCCGATGATCGCCGGTGACGGCGTGAACGACGCCGCGTACATCACCTCCGCGGGTGCGGCGGCGGCCGAGGGCACCATCCTCACCTGCCCGTGCCAGCCGGCCGCCGAGGCGCGCGGCACCTTCATCGAGGAGTACAAGGCGCTCAACGGCACCGACCCGGGCACCTACAGCGACACGGCCTACGACGCGGCGAACATCCTGCTGGCCGGCATCAAGGCGGGCAAGACCACCCGTGAGGGCCTGCTGGAGTTCGTGAAGGGCTACAGCGGCGAGGGCGTCGCGGCGAGCTACAAGTTCGTCGAGGGCGGCGAGCTCGACCCGGCGCAGGTCAAGGTCTGGGCCTTCAAGGTCAAGGACGGCAAGGTCGTTCCGGACCAGGAGATCCCCAAGTCCTGACGTCGGTCGCTGCAACGGCGATTGAGTGGTGATCGCGGGCGCGGCCGGGAGCTGTGC
>NZ_JBEZEV010000161.1:3303-5017 GCF_040649055.1 Micromonospora sp. NPDC049060 | reverse complement strand
GTCCTACTCTCCCACACCCTCCCGAGTGCAGTACCATCGGCGCTGGAGGGCTTAGCTTCCGGGTTCGGAATGTAACCGGGCGTTTCCCCTCCGCCATGACCGCCGTAACTCTATCGACATATCAAACAACACCAACCACGTGGTCTGTTGTTCGTTTATCGAGAGTTGCACAGTGGACGCGTAGCAGCTTAGTAGTCAAGTCCTCGGCCTATTAGTACCGGTCAACTGAACCCGTTACCGGGCTTACATTTCCGGCCTATCAACCCAGTCGTCTAGCTGGGGGCCTTACCCCACCAAGGTGGGTGGGATACCTCATCTTGAAGCGAGCTTCCCGCTTAGATGCTTTCAGCGGTTATCCCTTCCGAACGTAGCTAACCAGCCGTGCCCCTGGCGGGACAACTGGCACACCAGAGGTTCGTCCGTCCCGGTCCTCTCGTACTAGGGACAGCCCTTCTCAAGTATCCTACGCGCACGGCGGATAGGGACCGAACTGTCTCACGACGTTCTAAACCCAGCTCGCGTACCGCTTTAATGGGCGAACAGCCCAACCCTTGGGACCTGCTACAGCCCCAGGATGCGACGAGCCGACATCGAGGTGCCAAACCATCCCGTCGATATGGACTCTTGGGGAAGATCAGCCTGTTATCCCCGGGGTACCTTTTATCCGTTGAGCGACACCGCTTCCACTCGCAAGTGCCGGATCACTAGTCCCGACTTTCGTCCCTGCTCGACCTGTCAGTCTCACAGTCAAGCTCCCTTGTGTACTTGCACTCAACACCTGATTGCCAACCAGGCTGAGGGAACCTTTGGGCGCCTCCGTTACCCTTTAGGAGGCAACCGCCCCAGTTAAACTACCCACCAGACACTGTCCCTGAACCGGATAACGGTCCGAAGTTAGATACCCAAATCAACCAGAGTGGTATTTCAAGATTGCCTCCACCCATACTGGCGTATGGACTTCACTGGCTCCCACCTATCCTACACAAGCTAATTCGGATACCAATGTCAAGCTATAGTAAAGGTCCCGGGGTCTTTCCGTCCTGCCGCGCGTAACGAGCATCTTTACTCGTAATGCAATTTCGCCGGGCCTGTGGTTGAGACAGTGGGGAAGTCGTTACGCCATTCGTGCAGGTCGGAACTTACCCGACAAGGAATTTCGCTACCTTAGGATGGTTATAGTTACCACCGCCGTTTACTGGCGCTTAAGTTCTCCGCTTCGCCCCGAAGAGCTAACAGGTCCCCTTAACGTTCCAGCACCGGGCAGGCGTCAGTCCATATACATCGAATTACTTCTTCGCATGGACCTGTGTTTTTAGTAAACAGTCGCTTCCCCCTGCTCTCTGCGGCCATACAACGCTCCACCCGCGCGGGGCTTCACGTCTCCGGCCCCCCTTCTCCCTAAGTTACGGGGGCAATTTGCCGAGTTCCTTAACCACAGTTCGCCCGATCGCCTCGGTATTCTCTACCTGACCACCTGTGTCGGTTTGGGGTACGGGCCGCTAAGAACTCGCTAGAGGCTTTTCTCGGCAGCATAGGATCACTGACTTCACCTGAATCGGCTCGGCATCACGTCTCAGCCTTCATGGTGTGCGGATTTGCCTACACACCGGCCTACACGCTTACCCCGGCACAACCACCGGCCGGGCTCAGCTACCTTCCTGCGTCACCCCATCGCTTGACTACTACCCGCCAGGTTCCCACGCTCCCCAACCTT
>NZ_JBEZEV010000161.1:0-3208 GCF_040649055.1 Micromonospora sp. NPDC049060 | reverse complement strand
AGGTAAAAATGTGAATGCCACAGCTTCGGCGGTGTGCTTGAGCCCCGCTACATTGTCGGCGCGGAACCACTTGACCAGTGAGCTATTACGCACTCTTTAAAGGGTGGCTGCTTCTAAGCCAACCTCCTGGTTGTCTATGCGACCCCACATCCTTTTCCACTTAGCACACGCTTAGGGGCCTTAGCTGGTGATCTGGGCTGTTTCCCTCTCGACTACGAAGCTTATCCCCCGCAGTCTCACTGCCGCGCTCTCACTTACCGGCATTCGGAGTTTGGCTGATTTCGGTAAGCTTGTGGGCCCCCTAGACCATCCAGTGCTCTACCTCCGGCAAGAAACACGCGACGCTGCACCTAAATGCATTTCGGGGAGAACCAGCTATCACGGAGTTTGATTGGCCTTTCACCCCTAACCACAGGTCATCCCCCAACTTTTCAACGTTGGTGGGTTCGGCCCTCCACGCGGTCTTACCCGCGCTTCAGCCTGCCCATGGCTAGATCACTCCGCTTCGGGTCTAGGACACGCGACTGAACGCCCTATTCAGACTCGCTTTCGCTACGGCTCCCCCACACGGGTTAACCTCGCCACATGCCACTAACTCGCAGGCTCATTCTTCAAAAGGCACGCCGTCACCCCGCAAGGCTCCGACGGATTGTAGGCGAACGGTTTCAGGTACTATTTCACTCCCCTCCCGGGGTACTTTTCACCATTCCCTCACGGTACTCGTCCGCTATCGGTCACCAGGAAGTATTTAGGCTTACCAGGTGGTCCTGGCAGATTCACGGCAGATTTCAGGGGTCCGCCGCTACTCGGGAACACCCACAGAAGGTCAGCAACTTTCACCTACCGGACTCTCACCGTCTACGGTCAGCCATTCCAGACTGTTCGACTAGCCACTGACTTTGTAACTTCTCGAACAAGTGTCAGCTTGTTCAGCAGGGTCCCACAACCCCGACCACGCAACCCCTGACAGGTATCACACGCAACCGGTTTAGCCTCAATCCGCTTTCGCTCGCCACTACTCACGGAATCACTAAATTGTTTTCTCTTCCTACGGGTACTGAGATGTTTCACTTCCCCGCGTTCCCCCCACACACCCTATGTGTTCAGGTGTGGGTGACTGGACATGACTCCAGCCAGGTTTCCCCATTCGGACACCCTGGGATCACAGCTTGGTTGACAGCTCCCCCAGGCCTATCGCGGCCTCCCACGTCCTTCATCGGCTCCTGGTGCCAAGGCATTCACCGTTCGCCCTTGACAACTTGACCACAAAGATGCTCGCGTCCACTGTGCAATTCTCAACAAACGACCAACCCACAACCTCTTAGCCCCACACCAGCACCACCACAGTGATCGGTATGCGAGACCAGGCCATGCCTGGCAACCATCCCCACCCACAGGTGAGGCAATGGCTCTGAAAGACAACCAATGGTTGTTCTTTCAGGACCCAACAGGGTGCTATCCGCCTCCTCCCAGCCGCACCAGGACTCCGTTCCCACCACCCGAAAGCAGCTGTACTAGGAAGAACCCGGCCGTTGCCAGGAAAAGACTCACCAGTGTCTCCGCCATTGAGCACCCCACCACCACATTCGGGCAGCGCGGGCTCCTTACCGACTTTCGTCGGAAGGTGCTCCTTAGAAAGGAGGTGATCCAGCCGCACCTTCCGGTACGGCTACCTTGTTACGACTTCGTCCCAATCGCCAGCCCCACCTTCGACGGCTCCCTCCACAAGGGTTGGGCCACCGGCTTCGGGTGTTGCCGACTTTCGTGACGTGACGGGCGGTGTGTACAAGGCCCGGGAACGTATTCACCGCAGCGTTGCTGATCTGCGATTACTAGCGACTCCGACTTCACGGGGTCGAGTTGCAGACCCCGATCCGAACTGAGACCGGCTTTTTGGGATTCGCTCCACCTCACGGTATCGCAGCCCATTGTACCGGCCATTGTAGCATGCGTGAAGCCCTGGACATAAGGGGCATGATGACTTGACGTCATCCCCACCTTCCTCCGAGTTGACCCCGGCAGTCTTCGATGAGTCCCCGCCATAACGCGCTGGCAACATCGAACGAGGGTTGCGCTCGTTGCGGGACTTAACCCAACATCTCACGACACGAGCTGACGACAGCCATGCACCACCTGTGACCGCCCCCGAAGGACCTCACATCTCTGCGAGTTTTGCGGCCATGTCAAACCCAGGTAAGGTTCTTCGCGTTGCATCGAATTAATCCGCATGCTCCGCCGCTTGTGCGGGCCCCCGTCAATTCCTTTGAGTTTTAGCCTTGCGGCCGTACTCCCCAGGCGGGGCGCTTAATGCGTTAGCTGCGGCACAGGGAACCGGAGAGGCCCCCCACACCTAGCGCCCAACGTTTACAGCGTGGACTACCAGGGTATCTAATCCTGTTCGCTCCCCACGCTTTCGCTCCTCAGCGTCAGTATCGGCCCAGAGACCCGCCTTCGCCACCGGTGTTCCTCCTGATATCTGCGCATTTCACCGCTACACCAGGAATTCCAGTCTCCCCTACCGAACTCTAGCCTGCCCGTATCGACTGCAGGCCCGCAGTTGAGCTGCGGGTTTTCACAGTCGACGCGACAAGCCGCCTACGAGCTCTTTACGCCCAATAAATCCGGACAACGCTCGCACCCTACGTCTTACCGCGGCTGCTGGCACGTAGTTGGCCGGTGCTTCTTCTGCAGGTACCGTCACTTACGCTTCGTCCCTGCTGAAAGAGGTTTACAACCCGAAGGCCGTCATCCCTCACGCGGCGTCGCTGCATCAGGCTTCCGCCCATTGTGCAATATTCCCCACTGCTGCCTCCCGTAGGAGTCTGGGCCGTGTCTCAGTCCCAGTGTGGCCGGTCGCCCTCTCAGGCCGGCTACCCGTCGTCGCCTTGGTAGGCCATCACCCCACCAACAAGCTGATAGGCCGCGAGCCCATCCCAGGCCGAAAAACTTTCCACCACCAACCATGCGACCGGTGGTCCTATTCGGTATTAGCCCCCGTTTCCGAGGGTTATCCCAAAGCCTAGGGCAGGTTGCTCACGTGTTACTCACCCGTTCGCCGCTCGAGTACCCCGAAGGGCCTTTCCGCTCGACTTGCATGTGTTAAGCACGCCGCCAGCGTTCGTCCTGAGCCAGGATCAAACTCTCCAACAAAAACTTGTTGAAAAACTGTCCCGACAACAAAAAGTGTTGCCAAAGGAATCCAAGACCA
>NZ_JBEZEV010000160.1:0-5150 GCF_040649055.1 Micromonospora sp. NPDC049060 | reverse complement strand
GCTCTCCCCGGTGGCCTGCTGTGTGTGTGGGGGCCCGGGGCATGCGTGTGGTGAGCGGTGGGGGCCCTTCCTCACACCCGGGACACGCCGCCGCGTCGGTGGGCGAGGGCCCCGGCCGGGGTCCGCGCCGGTAAGCTGGCCCGCCGTGAGCACCAACGCAGTCCCGCCGACCGTCGCCGACGTGGTCGCCGAGCTGGAGCGGCGCTATCCGCCGGCCTGGGCCGAGGACTGGGACCGGGTCGGGCTTGTGCTCGGCGAGCCGTGCGCCCCGGTGCGCCGGGTCCTCTGCGTCGTCGACGTGGTGCCGGAGACGGTCGCCGAGGCGCTCGACGCCGGCGTCGACATGATCGTCGCCCACCATCCGCTGCTGCTGCGCGGCGTCTCCTCGGTGGCCCCCACGACCTTCAAGGGCCGGATCGTGCACCGGCTGATCAAGTCCGACGTGGCGCTGTACGTCGCGCACACCAACGCCGACGTGGCCGCCCCGGGGGTCTCCGACGCCCTCGCCGCCCGGTTCGGGCTGACCGGGCTGCGCCCGCTGCACCGGCCCGCACCCGGAACGCCCGCGCACGGCGACGGCCGGGGCATCGGCCGGATCGGCGAGCTGCCGGAGCCGATGACGCTGGCGGAGCTGACCCGGCACGCCGCCGCCGTGCTGCCCACCACCGCCTGGGGAGTTCGCGCCGCCGGGGATCCCGGGCGTATGGTTCGTACCCTCGCGGTCAGCGGCGGCGCGGGGGACGGCTTCCTCGCCGACGCGACCGCGGCCGGGGTGGACGCGTTCCTCACCGCCGACCTGCGCCACCACCCGGCCGGCGAGCACCTGGCCGCCGACGGCCCGGCCCTGCTCGACGCCGCCCACTGGGCGACGGAACGACCGTGGCTGGACGACCTGGCCGTCCTCCTGCGGGAGGCGACGGGTGTCGAGACGCTGGTGTCCGACCTGGCCACCGACCCGTGGACCGTACACGCCGCCCCACCCGCGGTGGACGACAAGGAGCCCCGACCGTGAAGGCTGACCCCCAGGTCCAGCGCCGCCTGCTCGACCTCCAGGCGATCGACACCTCCCTCGCCCAGCTCGCCCACCGGCGCCGTTCGCTGCCGGAGCGGGCCGAGCTGGACGCGCTGGCCCGGGAGCTGTCCGCGCTGGAGGACGAGCGGGTCCGCGCCCAGGTCGCGGTCGACGACCTGGACCGGGACATCGCCCGCATGGAGAAGGACGTCGACCAGGTGCGGGCCCGCAAGTCCAAGAACGAGGCCCGGCTCGCCGCCGGCACCGGCCCGGCCCGGGAGCTGGAGGCCCTCCAGCACGAGCTGGTCTCGCTCAACCGCCGCCAGGGCGACCTGGAGGACGCCGAGCTGGAGCTGATGGAGCAGCGGGAGACGGCCCAGGGCGTGCTGGACGGCGTCGAGCAGCGGTTGGCCGAGGTGCGGGAGAAGCGCGACGACGCCGAGCGGCGCCGCGACGAGAGCCTGGCCGAGATCGCCAAGGAGGAGGAGTTCAAGCGCGGCGCCCGCCAGCCGCTGGCGGGCGACCTCCCGGCCGACCTGGTGCAGCTCTACGACAAGATCCGCGAGGACACCGGGCTCGGCGCGGCGCTGCTGACCGCCGGCCGGTGCGGCGGCTGCCGTCTGACGCTCTCCGGCGCCGACGTGGCCCGGATCCGCAAGACCGACCCGGACGAGGTCGTCCGCTGCGAGGACTGCCGACGGATCATGGTCCGCACCAACGAGTCCGGCCTGTAGCCCCGTGGCGCCGCGCGTGGTGGTCGTCGAGGCCGACGGCGGATCCCGGGGCAACCCCGGCCCGGCCGGCTACGGCGCGGTGGTCCGCGACGCGGACACCGGTGAGGTGCTGGCCGAGCGGGGCGAGTCGATCGGCGTCGCCACCAACAACGTCGCCGAGTACCGGGGGCTGATCGCCGGGCTGGAGGCCGCCGCCGAGCTGGGCGCCGCCGAGGTCGAGGCCAGGATGGACTCGAAGCTGGTGGTCGAGCAGATGTGCGGCCGCTGGCAGATCAAGCACCCCGGGCTGCGTCCGCTCGCCGCGCAGGCCGCCGGGCTGGTCGACCGCTTCGCCGCCGTGCGGTTCCACTGGATTCCCCGGGAACGCAACCGGCACGCCGACGCCCTCGCCAACGCCGCCATGGACGCCGCCGCCGGCAAGGCGCCGGCTAAGGCCGCCGTCGCGCCGCCGCGCGTCGTGGAGCCGCCCCGCGAGGTCGCCGCTCCCGACTCACCGGCCCGCGCGAGGGCCCGCGAGGTGGCCGCCCGCGCCGCGTCGGCGACGGGCACCGGCACCGACCCGGCCACCGCGCCCGCCTCCTGGGAGCCGCGGCCGAGCTTCACCGCCACCCGGCTCGTCCTCGTCCGGCACGGCGAGACGGCCTTCACCGAACAGCGCCGCTACTCCGGCCGCGGCGACGTGCCGCTGTCCGAGCGCGGCCGGGCCCAGGTCCGGGCCACGGCCGCCCGGGTGGCCGCGCTGGCCCCGACCGTCGCGGCCGTGGTCAGCTCGCCCCTGTCCCGGTGTACGGCGACCGCCGAGGCGATCGCCGGGGCGCTCGGCGGCGTGCCGGTGCGCCGCGAGGACGACCTGATCGAGTGCGACTTCGGGGCCTGGGAGGGGCGCACCTTCGCGAAGGTCCGCCAGGAGTGGCCGGGCGAGATGGACGCCTGGCTGGCCTCGACCCGGGTGGCCCCGCCGGGCGGCGAGTCGTTCGTCGACGTCGCCGAGCGCTGCCGCCGCGTGGTCGACGGGCTGTGCCGGGCGTACCCGGGGGAGACCGTGGTGGTGGTCTCGCACGTCTCGCCGATCAAGCTGGTGCTGCGCGACGCCCTCGCGGCCGGCGACGGCTTCCTGCACCGGCTCTTCCTGGACGCGGCCGGCATCTCGGTGCTCGACACGTGGCCCGACGGGGGCATGGCCGTCCGTACGGTCAACGACACCGCGCACCTCGCCGGGATCTGAGCCGGGCGGGCCGCCGTCCGGCCGCCCGGGGTCGCCGTTCGGCGCACGCCGTCCGCCGTTCGGCGCAGCAACCTCCTCCCGCAGAACGTGACCCCGGTCACAGGGTCGTAGCCTCCGGCCGTCATCTGTGTCGATCTACGACTCGCGGAGGTTTGTCGCAATGGCCGCACCCGAACCGGAGGCGCCGACGGCGGCGCGCTCCAGGGCGAAGGACCACAGCCCCTGGAACTGGTTGCTCTTCATCCCCATCGTGGTGCCCCTGATCCCGGTCTTCTTCAACGCCGACTCGCCCCGGTTCCTCGGCTTCCCGCGCTTCTACTGGCTCCAGCTCGTCTACATCCTGCTCGGCGTGGCCACCACCACGCTGGTGTACCAGATGACCAAGAAGCGGGCCGGCACGCCGTCGGACGGGCCGGGCGACACGGCGGCGGGTGATCGCTGATGTGGCGCGACCACCTCACCGAGATCATCGTCTTCTCGGTGCTCTTCCTGCTGGTCAGCGGGATGGGATTCGTGGCGGCCCGGTGGCGGGCCCCGAAGGACATGGCCCACCTCGACGAGTGGGGGCTGGGCGGGCGCAACTTCGGCGGCTGGATCACCTGGTTCCTGGTCGGCGGTGACCTGTACACCGCGTACACCTTCGTGGCGGTGCCGGCGCTGATGTTCGGTGCCGGCGCGGCCGGCTTCTTCGCCGTCCCGTACACCATCGTCATCTACCCGCTGGTGTTCCTGGTGCTGTGCCGGCTCTGGTCGGTCTCGCACCGGCACGGCTTCGTCACCCCGGCGGACTTCGTCCGCAAGCGGTTCGACTCGCCGGTGCTGGCGCTGCTGATCGCGATCACCGGCATCGTGGCGACGATGCCGTACATCGCGCTGCAACTGGTCGGCATCGAGGCGGTGCTCAAGACCATGGGGGTGACCGGCGAGAGCACGCTGGCCCGGCATTTGCCGATCATTGTCGCCTTCGCGATCCTGGCCGCGTACACCTACCAGTCGGGGCTGCGCGCGCCGGCGCTGATCGCGTTCGTCAAGGACACGCTGATCTACATCGTGATCCTGGTGGCGGTGCTCTACCTGCCGTACAAGCTGGGCGGCTGGGGCGAGATCTTCGACGCCGCCGACGCGAAGTTCGACGCGTCGCCGAACGCAGGCGACGGGGTGCTGCTCAACGCCAACAACCAGCTCCAGTACGTCACGCTGGCGTTCGGCTCGGCGCTGGCGCTGTTCCTCTACCCGCACAGCATCACCGGCGTGCTGGCCAGCCGGAACCGCGACGTGATCAAGCGGAACATGTCGGCGCTGCCCGCGTACAGCCTGCTGCTCGGCCTGATCGCGCTGCTCGGCTTCATGGCCATCGCGGCCGGGGTGAAGCCGTTGCCCGGGTCGAAGGAGGGCACCGTGGACAGCAACACGGTGGTGCCGGTCCTGTTCGACCAGCAGTTCCCCGACTGGTTCGCCGGCGTCGCCTACGCGGCCATCGGCATCGGCGCGCTGGTGCCGGCGGCGATCATGTCGATCGCGGCGGCGAACCTGTTCACCCGCAACATCTACAAGGAGTACCTGAAGCGGGACGCCAGCCCCGCGCAGGAGGCGAACGTCTCCAAGATCACCTCGCTGGTGGTGAAGGTCGGCGCGGTGGCCTGCATCGTCTTCCTCGACCCGCAGTTCTCCATCGACCTCCAGCTCATCGGCGGCGTGATCATCCTCCAGACGCTGCCGGCCGTGGCCCTGGGCCTCTACACCCGCTGGTTCCACCGGGGGGCGCTGATCGGCGGCTGGATCGCGGGCATGGGACTGGGCATGTGGATGCTCTACCAGATCCCGAACGCCGCGACCGGCCGCAAGCACTTCGGCGGCTCGGCGTTCCCGCTTGCCGACTTCGGCTTCGACACCCCGAAGACGATCTACGTCGGGATCGTGGCGGTGCTGGTCAACCTCGCGGTCGCGGCGCTGCTCACGGTGGTGCTGCGGGCGGCGAAGGTGCGCGACGGCGGCGACGGCACCACGTCGGACGACTACTTCGCCGACGAGGGCGACCCGCGCGTCACACCCGGCCCGCACCGGGACGCCGACGCCGCCCCGGAACCGGTCGCCTGAGCCTCTCCCGGGACCGCGTCGCCCCCGCACAAATGCTGTACGACCGAAACCTCAGAAGATGGGGGGCTCGTGTGCTGCTTGC
>NZ_JBEZEV010000159.1:0-5568 GCF_040649055.1 Micromonospora sp. NPDC049060 | reverse complement strand
CCCGGTCCCGCCCGGTCGGAAACTCTCGCGCACGCGGTGAGATTACCGCCGGGGGGCGGGGCCGCGGGGCGCCCCCCCCCCCCCCCCTTTCCGCGGGCGGCACCGGCGAAACGACCGGCGGGTCCCACGCCGGCCTGCGACCATGGAGACGCTCTCCCCGGGGTGCCCCCAGCGCGGCCGTCCCCGTGCCGAACAGGAGTGTGCCGATGCCGGCCAGGACGCCCGACGGCGATCACCACGCGCTCGCCGTGCACGAGGTCGTGCTGCTGCTCGGCACCGACACCGAGCACGGGCTGACCGACGAGGAGGCGGCGGCGCGGCTTGAGCGGTACGGGCCCAACGTGCTGCCCAGCGCGGCCGAGGGCGGAGCGCTGCGTCGGCTGCTGCGGCAGTTCCACAACCCGCTGATCTACGTGCTGGTCGCCGCCGGCGTGGTCACCCTGCTGCTCGCCGAGTACGTCGACTCGGCGGTGATCTTCGGGGTGGTGCTCGTCAACGCCGTCGTCGGTTTCCTCCAGGAGTCCCGCGCGGAGGCGGCCCTCGACGCGTTGCGGGCGATGGTGCGTACGCAGGCCCGGGTGCTGCGCGCCGGCCGGCAGCGCCACGTGCCGTCCGACGACGTGGTCCCCGGGGACGTGGTGCTCGTGGAGGCGGGGGAGAAGGTCCCCGCCGACCTGCGGCTCGTCCGCGCCGCCGAGCTGCGCGCCGACGAGTCGGCGCTGACCGGCGAGTCGCTGCCCGTACGCAAGGACGAGCTGGTGGTGCCGGCCGACGCGCCGGTGGCCGACCGCCGCAACCTGCTGCACTCCGGCACCCTGCTCACCGGCGGTACGGCGGTCGGCGTCGCGGTGGCCACCGGGGCGGAGACGGAACTGGGCCGCATCCACCGGCTGGTCGGCGGCGCGCAGGTGCTGGACACGCCGCTGACGGTGAAGCTCGCCCGGTTCAGCCGGCTGCTCACCGTGGCGATCCTGCTCCTCGCGGCGGTGACCTTCGGCATCGGCCTGGTGCGGGGGCAGGACGCCGGGGAGACGTTCACCGCCGCCGTGGCGCTCGCCGTGGGCGCGATCCCGGAGGGGCTGCCCGCCGCCGTGACGATCACCCTGGCGATCGGCGTGTCCCGGATGGCCCGCCGCCGGGCGGTGATCCGGCGGCTGCCGGCGGTGGAGACGCTGGGCAGCACCACGGTGATCTGCACCGACAAGACCGGCACCCTCACCGAGAACCAGATGACCGTCCAGGTGCTCTGGACGCCGCAGGGCCGCTACGACGTCGGCGGGACCGGCTACGTCCCGACCGGCGAGATCCGGGACCCGGCGGGCGGCCCGGCCCCGACCGGGGAGGGCCCGCTGCGCTGGTCGCTGCTGGCCGGCGTGGGCTGCAACGACGCCCGCCTCGACGAGCAGGACGGCCGCTGGGCCGTGCTCGGCGACCCCACCGAGGGCGCGATGCTCGTGGCCGGCGCCAAGGTGGGGCTGAACGCGCACGAGGTCGCCGCCGAGCTGCCCCGGGTGGCCGCCGTCCCGTTCACCTCGGAGCGGCAGTTCATGGCGACCCTGCACGAGCGTCCCGAGGGCGGGCGGGTGGTGCTCGTCAAGGGGGCGGTGGAGCGGGTGGTCGAGTGGTCCGGGGCGGCCCTGCGCCCCGACGGCTCGACGGGACCGCTCGACGCCCCGGCCGTGCTGGCCGCCGCCCACGAGCTGGCCGGCGAGGGCCTGCGGGTGCTCGCCACCGCGATGCGGCCGGTCGGCCCGGCGGACGGGCTCGTGGAGGAGGAACTGGCCGGCACGCTGGTCTTCACCGGGCTGCACGCGATGCTCGACCCGCCCCGGGCCGCCGCGGCGGCGGCCGTCACGTCCTGCCACCGCGCCGGGATCGACGTGAAGATGATCACCGGGGACCACCTCGCCACCGCCAGCGCCATCGCGCGCCGGATCGGGCTGCTGCGTACCGAGCCCGGCCCGGGCGACGTGCTGACCGGCGCCGACCTGGCGGCGCTGCCCGCCGCCGAACTGCCCGAGGCGGTGCGTGGGGCGTCGGTGTTCGCCCGGGTCTCGCCCGAGCAGAAGCTGCGGCTGGTGGAGGCGTTGCAGGCCGACGGCCAGGTGGTCGCGATGACCGGCGACGGGGTCAACGACGCCCCCGCGCTGCGCGCGGCCAACATCGGGGTGGCGATGGGCCGCAGCGGCACCGAGGTGGCCAAGGAGGCCGCCGACGTCGTGCTCACCGACGACGACTTCGCGACCATCGAGGCGGCCGTCTCGGAGGGGCGCGGCGTCTTCGCCAACCTGACGAAGTTCATCACCTGGACGCTGCCCACCAACGCGGCGGAGGGCCTGGTCATCCTCGTCGCGATCGTGCTCGGCTCGGCGCTGCCGATCCTGCCGAGCCAGATCCTCTGGATCAACATGACCACGGCGGTGTTCCTCGGCCTGACGCTCGCCTTCGAGCCGAAGGAGCCCGGGATCATGGACCGGCCGCCCCGCGATCCCGGCCAGCCCCTGCTGACCGTCGCGCTGGTGGTCCGCGTGCTGCTGGTCTCCGCGCTGCTGGTGGTGGGCGCCTGGTGGCTGTTCGAGTGGGAGCGCTCCGGCGGGGCCGACCTGGCGCAGGCGCGGACCGCGGCGGTGAACCTCTTCGTCACCGTGATGGCGTTCTACCTGTTCAGCTGCCGTTCCCTGACCCGCTCGCCGTGGCGCCTGGGCCTGTTCCGCAACCGCTGGCTGATCGCCGGGGTGCTCGTGCAGGCCCTCGGCCAGCTCGCCCTGACCTACCTGCCGGTGATGAACGACCTGTTCCGTACGGCGCCCATCGACGGGCAGACGTGGCTGCGGATCCTCGGCATCGCCGTCGTGGCCTCGGCCGTCGTCGCGCTCGACAAGCGGTTCGGCCGGTTCGGCCGCCGCCTCGGCTGATCTTCGCTCCGGCTGCCGAGCGGGCCGGGTGCGGGTCCGGCCGCCGCCCTGCGGAGGCGGCGGCTGAGGCCGCGATGGGAGCTGATCGGCGGGCCGGGGAGCTGAGCCGGCCCGCCGATCAGCCCGTCAGGGTGCCCCTCAACAGGCTCTTGCCGGAGTGGGCGGTGTTGTTGTCGTACGCCTCGGCGGAGACGTCGACAACCGAGTATGCCTCAAGGTCCACGTTCGGTGGCAGCGGCAGCAGTTCGTCCGTCGCGTCGCCGAGCACACCGACCGAGAACATCTGCATGTTCCGTGGGTTGATGAGCCACACCTCGTAGTACCCCGGGACGTCCGGGAGATTCGCCAGGTGCAGGTGCAGTCGGCCGTTGTCGAACACCCGGGCCTCGCCGTTGGCGTCCGGCGGCGTCCCGCCGTACGCCTTCAGGGGCGCGCTGGCCAGCACCACCTGCGGTGGGGCGGGCTCCGGCGCCGGTCCGGTCCGGTCGATCGCGACGAGGGTGCCGACGACGCCGAGCACCGCGGCGGCCGTCGCGGTCGCGGCCGTCGCGGCCCAGCGCGACCACCGGCCCCGCCGGCGGGCCGGGGTGAGGACCACGCCGCCCGCCCCGCCGGCGTCGCCCGGCCGCTCGGTCGGGGGGCGCTCGTCGG
Source organism: Micromonospora sp. NPDC049060 (assembly GCF_040649055.1). Classification (NCBI taxonomy): domain Bacteria; kingdom Bacillati; phylum Actinomycetota; class Actinomycetes; order Micromonosporales; family Micromonosporaceae; genus Micromonospora; species Micromonospora sp. NPDC049060. The sequence goes on along the minus strand of NZ_JBEZEV010000159.1, from coordinate 2,002 downwards.
CGGACCGCTCGGCGCGGGGCCCGGACAGCGTCGGCAGGGCCTCCGCTGCGCGGATCTCCGCGACGATGCCCTGCCAGACGTGCTCCGGCGGATCGGGCAGGTCGTGCAGGCCCTGGGTCTCGGCGCCGAGGCCGGCCACGTGCTGGAGGGTCTCCATCTCGGTCCGGCAGTGCGCGCAGGTGTCGAGGTGGGTGTTCTCTCCGGCGTCCGCCTCGGTCTCACCGAGCGCCAGGAAGACCAGCCGGTCGTGGTCCAGGTGCGGCACCGTCCACCTCCCATCTGCGTTTCAAGCTCGCCATGCCGCGCCGGATGTGACTCTTGACCGTGCCGAGCGGCACCCCGGTCACCGTCGCGATCTGCTGGTGGGTCAGGTCGTCGAAGAACGCCAACTCCAGCATCCGCCGCTGGTCGTCGGGCAGCCGGGCCAGCTCGTCGGCGACCACCAGCCGGTCGACCACCGTGTCCGGATCCGGGCCGGTCGGCGCCGACTCCGGCAGCTGCCGGACCGTCTCGACCACCCGGGTCTCCCGCGCGGAGGCCCGCAGCCGGTCGACCACCTTGCGGCGGCCGATGCCGAGCAGCCAGCCGACCAGCGAGCCCTTGGCCGGGTCGAAGGTGTCCCGCCCCAGCCAGGCGGCGACGAAGGTGGTCTGGGTCACGTCCTCCGCGTCGCTGCGGTTGGCCAACGTGCTGGTGGCCAGGTGCAGGACCGCCCGGCCGTACCGGTCGTACGCCTCCCGCAGTGCCCGTTCGTCGCCCGCGCGGAAGCGGGCGGCGAGGTCGTCCTCGGGTGGGTACGGCTCCTGCCGTGCCGCTGTCACAGGGCGGCTCGCCTTCCAGGGGGCATGCCCGACTGTAGCTCCCACAGCCATCGCCCCCACCTCCGGTCGGTCTGGTCTCAGCAGCTCTTCGCTCGGCGGGCGGCTCTCGGATGCGGCTGCGCCGGACGAAAAGAAGTTGCCTCCGGTCGCATCCGGCGGCGGTGGACCGGGCGTAACTCGTTTTGCACACCAGGCCTGACGAACCAGCACCAATCACCAGGAGGCAGACATGCAGCTCTCGTACTTCCGTCGGGTCGCCGCGGGCGGCGCGGTCGCCGCGCTGACGTTCGCCGGAGCCGGCGCCCTCACCGCCACCCCCGCGTACGCCGCCACGTCCAAGGTCTCCGTCGTGCACGGCATCCCGGACACCCCGGTCGACGTGTACGTCAACGGCGAGAAGACGCTTGACAACTTCAAGCCCGGCGACGTGGCCGGCCCGCTGAACCTCGAGGAGGGCGCGTACGACATCGCCCTCACCAAGCCCGGCGAGCCGATCGCCCAGGCCATCCTCAGCGTCGACGACGCCGCGGTGCCGGGCGGGGCGAACATCAGCATCGCCGCCCACCTCGACGCCGCCGGCAAGCCGAAGATCACGCCGTTCGTCAACGACACCGGCAAGGTCGCCGCCGGCAAGGCCCGGCTGATCGTCCGGCACACCGCCGCCGCCCCGGCGGTGGACGTGCGCGCCGGCGGCACCCCCGTCTTCGAGGACCTCACCAACCCGAACGAGGCCAAGGGCGACGTCGACGCGGGCGCCGTCAAGGCGGACGTGGTGCTCGCCGGCACCGACACCGTGGCGATCGGGCCGGCGGACCTCGACCTCAAGGAGGGCACCGCGACGATCGTGTACGCCATCGGCTCGGCCGAGGCGAAGAACCTCGACGTCGTGGCGCAGACCATCACCGGCCTGCACTCGGCCCCGGCCGGGGTGCCCAGCGGCGACGGCGGCCGGGCCGGCACCGGCGTGGACACCTGGTGGTACGTGCTGACCGGCGCCGGCGTGCTGCTCCTGGTCGGCGGCGGGGCGCGGGTCGCCACCGCCCGGACCGGTCGCCGGTGACGGTGCGCCACCGCGGGGCGCTGGCGGCCGTGCACCAGACCAGCCGAGCGGACGACGGCACACTGACCGGTTACGCGCACCTGGACACCACCGACCCGGGCACGGGGATCGGGGTGGAACT
>NZ_JBEZEV010000158.1:0-5577 GCF_040649055.1 Micromonospora sp. NPDC049060 | reverse complement strand
TGGACAGGGGTGGTGCTGACCGGCCGGCTGTCGCTGGCCACCCACCCCTGGCTGGCCGACCACGTGGTCTCGGGCGCCGCCGGCCGCCGTGGCGAGCACCGGCACGCCCCGCGCGAGGGCCTCGGTGACCACCATCCCGTACGTCTCCCGGCGCGAGGCCAGCACCAGCAGGTCGGCGGCGGCGTACGCGGCGTGCAGGGCCGCCCCGGTGCGCGGGCCGACCAGGCGCACCCGGTCGGCGAGACCGTGCCCGGTCACCCGCCGCCGCAGTGCCGCCACGAACCCCGGGTCCCGGGTCAGCGGCCCCACGCAGACGCAGCTCCAGGGCAGGTCGGCGACCGCCGCCAGGGCCTCCACCAGCACGTCGTGCCCCTTGTGCGGGGCGAGGGCGGCGACGCAGAGCAGGTTCCCGCCGGCCGCCGACCCGGGCGCGGGCGGGGCCGGGTCCACGCCGGGCCGGGCGACGTGCACGCGGTCGGCCGGCAGCGCGTACCGGTCGAGCAGCCGTCGCCGGGTCCACTCGCTGGTGGTGACGACCGCGCCGGCGGCGGCCAGGGCGGCGGCCTCGGCGTCGTGCTCCAGCGGCAGGTGCACGACGACGACGAGGCGCAGCCGCCGGGCGTGCGGGGCGAGCACCTCCGGCACGCACGAGGCGACCAGCCCGTCGAGCAGGACCGGCGACCCGTCGGGCAGCGCCGCGAGCACCGAGGCGAGCCCGGCGCGCGCCGCCCGGTCGGGGCGGGGCCAGTCGCCGGGCACGGCGTGTTCGCGGACCGTCCAGCCGGCCGCCGCGAGGCCCCGGCAGAGCCGGCGGTCGTAGCCGTTGCCGCCGCTCGGCTCGGCCGGGTCGTCGATGTCGTTCGGCAGCACGACGTGCACCGTCGCCATTCAGAACGACCGTTCGTAGCTGGCCCAGGCGACGTGCGACTCGTGCAGCGTGACGGTGATGCCGGCCAGGGCGCGCGCCCCCGCGCCGAGGTCGCCGGCGCGTACCCGCTCGGCGAGGCGGTCGGCGACCGCGCGGGCCAGCACCTCGGTGGTCGTGTTCACCCCGGCGAAGGCCGGGTCGTCGTCGAGGTTGCGGTAGGTCAGTTCCCCGAGCACCGCCTTGAGCTGTTCGGTGGCCAGCCCGATGTCGACCACCACGCCGTCGGCGTCGAGGTCGGCGCGGCGGAAGGTGGCGTCCACGACGAAGGTCGCCCCGTGCAGGCGCTGCGCCGGGCCGAACACCTCCCCCCGGAAGCTGTGGGCGATCATCATGTGGTCTCGGACGGTCACGCTGAACACGGGTCACTCTCCGTCGTAGGTGATGAGGTGGCACAGTGCGGGCAGGCTGCCGGCGGTCAGCCGGGCCAGCACGTCGGGCAGCTCCGCGAAGCGGGACTCGCCGGTGAGCAGCGCGTCGAAGGCGGGATCGGCGAGCAGCTCCAGGGCGAGCCCCAGCCGGTCGGCGAAGCTGCGGCTGCCCCGTCGGGCCGGCGCGACGGCGCCCACCTGGCTGCCGCGCACGCTCAGCCGTCCGGAGTGGAACGCCCCGCCCAGCGCCAGCGCGACGGTGCGGTCGCCGTACCAGCTCAGCTCGACGACGGTGCCCTCCGGCCGGAGCAGTTCCAGCGAGCGTTGCAGGCCGGCGGCGGTGGCGCTGGCGTGCACCACGAGGTCCCGCCCGCTGGCGGCCTCCTCCGGCGGGGCGAAGCCGACGCCGAGTGCCGCGGCGACGGTCGCCCGGGCCGGGTCGGTGTCGACCAACTCCACCCGCACGCCCGGGAAGCGGGCGAGCAGCGCCGCCACGCAGCAGCCGACCATGCCGCCGCCGACCACGCTCACCCGGTCGCCGACCAGGGGCGCGGCGTCCCAGAGCGCGTTCACCGCCGTCTCCACCGTCCCGGCGAGCACCGCACGGGCGGGCGGCACCGCGTCCGGCACGGGCACCACCGCGCCGGCCGGGACCACGTACGCGGTCTGGTGCGGGTGCAGGCAGAACACGGTCCGGCCACGCAGCTCGTCCGGGCCCCGCTCGACCACCCCCACGTTGAGGTAGCCGTACTTCACCGGCGCCGGGAAGTCCCCCTCCTGGAACGGGGCGCGCATCGCCGCATGCTGGTCGGCGGGGACGCGGCCGGCGAAGACCAGCGTCTCCGTGCCCCGGCTGACGCCCGAGTACCGGCTGCGGACGAGCACCTCGTCCGGGCCGGGGTCGGCGAGCGGAGCCGACCGGATCTCACCCTCGCCGGGCGTACTCAGCCAGAAGGCGCGCGCCTCACCGGTCACCGGCTCCTCCTCACCCGCATCCGGAGCGAACCGAACGGCGGTATTTCCCGTAGTTCCTGTCGGATGTCGTCGACAATAGACACGGAGGCACCGTGCCCACGGTTCGAAAAGACCCGGCGATCGGGCTGATCGTCCAGATTGTCCTGCTGGCGGGGCTGGCCGCGACGGTCGGTCTCGGCCCGGCGGGCTGGCTCGCCGGGGCCGCGTACGGGGCGACGCTGTGCCTGATCCTCGACCGGGGGCTACGCCGGTCGGGCTCGTACGCCCTCGGGCCGGCCGACCGGGTGACGCTGGCCCGGGCGCTCCTCGTCGGCGCCGTGACGGCGCTGACCGGGGACGCGCTCGCCCCGGCCGCCGTCGACCGGGCCGCGCCGGTCGGGATGCTGGTCGCCCTCACCGCCGTGGCGCTGGCCCTCGACGCCGTCGACGGGTACGTGGCCCGGCGCACCGGCACCGCCAGCGCGCTGGGCGCCCGCTTCGACATGGAGGTCGACGCGTTCCTCATCCTCGTCCTCGGGGCGGCCGTCGCGCCCGCCGTGGGCGCCTGGGTGCTCGCCCTCGGCGCCATGCGGTACGCGTTCGTCGCCGCCGGATGGGTGCTGCCCTGGCTGCGCCGGCCGCTGCCCCCGAGGTACTGGCGCAAGGTCGTCGCGGCGGCGCAGGGCGTGCTGCTGCTGGTCGCGGCCGCCGGGGTGCTGCCCGGACCGGGCGACGCGCTGGTGCTGGCGGTCGCGCTGGCGCTGCTCGTCGAGTCGTTCGGCCGCGACGTCGGGTGGCTGTGGCGGCGCCGCTCGGACCGGACGGTGCCGCCGGGCGCCCCGCGCCGCCGGATCCGGCCCGCGGCGGTACGCCCCGACCTCGTCGCCGCCCGTGACTGACCGGCACTCGTGGCCGCACGCAACCGGCCGGCCCCCGTCGCCGCCCGGAACCGAGTCGGCCTCGTCGCCGCACACGACCGACCGGCCCCCGTCGCCGCAGGCGACCGAGTCGGCCTCGTCGCCGCCCGGGACCGGACGGGCGGCTGTCGGGGCGCGCGGCCGTACCTCCGAAGGAGCGGGCGGGAGGCGGCGGGGCGCGGCGCGGGTGACGACCGCGCTGGCCGCCCTGCTCGTGCTCGTCGCCCTGACCGCGCCGCACCAGCCCGCCCGGCTCACGCCCGGCGCGTTCGTGCGGGTACCCCTCGAAGGCCTGCTCGCGGTCGCCGTGCTGCTCGCCCTGCCGGCCCGCACGCGGCGGCCGGTGGCGGCGTTCGTGGGCGCGCTGCTCGGGTTGCTGGCCCTGCTGAAGGTCGCCGACCTGGGCTTCCTCGCGACGCTCGGCCGCCCCTTCGACCTGGTGCTCGACTGGGCCCTGCTCGACGACGCGCTCGGGTTCCTCACCGATTCGGCCGGGCGGGCGGGCGCCGCCGGGGCGGTCGTCGCGGCCGTGCTGCTGCTCGCCGCCGTGCTCCTCGCGACGACGCGGTCCGTGCTGCGGCTGACCCCCCTGCTGGTGCGACACCGCGCCGCCACCCGGCGCACGGTCGCCGCACTCATGGTGGTCTGGCTGGCCTGCGCCACGTTCGGCGTGCGGGTGTCCCCCGGCGTGCCGGTGGCCGACGCCGCCGCGACCGACCTGGTCGGCGACCACGCCCGCCAGGTACGCGACCGGCTGCGCGACCGGGAGGTCTTCGCGGCCCAGGTCGGCGTCGACGCGTTCCGGGACGCCCCCGGCGACCGCCTGCTGACCGCGCTACGCGGCAAGGACGTGGTGGTCGCCTTCGTGGAGAGCTACGGGCGCGACGCGGTGGAGAACCCGGAGTACGCCCCGGGCGTGGGCGCCGTGCTGGCCGACGGGGACCGCCGGCTGCGGGCCGCCGGCTTCGCCTCGCGCAGCGGGTTCCTCACCTCGCCGACCACCGGCGGCGGCAGCTGGCTGGCCCACGCCACGCTGCTGTCCGGCATGTGGGTGGACAACGACCAGCGGCACCGCAGCCTGCTGGCCAGCGACCGCTTGACGCTGGGCGGCGCCTTCCGGCGGGCCGGCTGGCGCACGGTGGGTGTGATGCCGGCCGCCACCCGGCCCTGGCCCGAGGGGGCCTTCTTCGGCTACGAACGCTTCTACGACGCCCGCAGCCTCGGCTACCGGGGGCCGAAGTTCAGCTACGCCCCGATGCCCGACCAGTACACCCTGGCGACCTTCGAGCGCCTGGAACGCTCCCGGGCGGATCGCGCCCCGGTGATGGCCGAGATCGCGCTCGTGTCCAGCCACTCCCCCTGGACGAAGATCCCGCGCCTCGTCGACTGGTCGCGGGTCGGCGACGGGACCGTCTTCCACGGCGAGACCACCGGCAACCCGTCGTCGCAGCCCCGCGCCGGCTACCGCCGGTCCGTCGAGTACTCCCTGGGCACCCTCGTGTCCTACCTGGAGGCCCACGGCGACGACGACCTGGTGCTGGTCTTCCTCGGCGACCACCAGCCCGCCCCGGTCGTCACCGGCGCCCGGGCGAGCCGGGACGTGCCGGTCACCGTCGTCGCCCGGGACCCGGCCGTGCTCGACCGGATCTCGGGATGGGGCTGGGACGACGGACTCCGGCCCGGGCCGCGCGCGCCGGTCTGGCCGATGGACGCCTTCCGCGACCGGTTCCTCACCGCCTTCAGCGGCTGATCCCACCCGCGCGACACCGTGGGCGGCCCGCCCCCGGAGCGCCCGGCGGGCCGCCTCCGCGGCACGGGCCGGTCCCGTCAGCGGGGTGCCACGAGGCCGGCGTAGTCGGCGGCGGTCAGGGGCCGCCGGGACAGCGACCCGTCGGCGCGCGGCACCCCCAGCGGGGCCCCGGCCCGGAAGAAGGCCACGGTGTCGACGTCGGAGCGGGCGGTGAGGGTGCAGACGATCTGCCCGAAGGCGAGGACCTCGTCGCTGCGGCCCGTCTCGTCGCCGGCCCCGCCGAGGTCCACGTCGACCTCGTTGCCCCGCGGCCGGGCGGCGGCGACCGGCACGGCCCCGGGCAGCGCCGTCGTGAGGCCCCGGTCGCGCTCGGTGGCGGTCGGGCCGGCCAGCAGATGCTGGAGCTGGGCGTCGACGGTGGGCGTACCGTCGACCCGACGCTCGACGCGGACCAGCCGGTCGTCGCTGACGAAGCAGAGGACCTCCGTCGTCCGTCCCGCCGTCAGGGTGGGGGTCGGTGTCGCCACGACCGCCCCCGGCGAGGGGAACGGCCCGGGCGGGGGTGCCACGGCGCGCGGGGCGCGCTCGGTCGGGACGCCGCAGCCGCCCAGCAGCCCCAGCACGACGAGCGCGCCGCCGACGGCCCGCCACCGGCCCGGG
>NZ_JBEZEV010000157.1:0-5714 GCF_040649055.1 Micromonospora sp. NPDC049060 | reverse complement strand
GCGGAGCGGCCTGATGGGCCCGCTCGGGTGGCTGCTCCACGCGCAGGTCGACATCGCCGGGTCGCCGGTGCTGGTCCGGGAGATCGTCGGCAACGCACCGGGCTGGTCGCCGGCTACCTGCTGCTCGTGCAGGTGCTGATGATGAGCCGCCTGCCGATCCTGGAGCGGTGGGCCGGCGGCGAGCGGATCGCCCGCTGGCACCGCGACGTCGGGGCCACCCTGCTGGTGGCCGTGCTCGCGCACGCGTCGCTGATCCTGGTCGGCTACGCCGACCTGGAGGACAACCCGGTGCTCACCGAGGCCGGCGTGCTGCTGCGCGACTACGAGGACATGGTCTCCGCGTTCGCCGCCGCCGGCATCCTGGTGCTGGTCGGCCTCACCAGCGTCCGGGCGATCCGCACCGCGCTGCCCTACGAGCTGTGGCACGCCCTGCACCTGTCGAGCTACGCGGTGCTGCTGCTCGGCTTCGCCCACCAGTTCAGCAACGGCGCGCAGCTGTTCCGGCCCGGCCCGGTGCGCACCTTCTGGATCGCGATGTACGTGGTGGTGCTCGCCGCCCTGCTCTGGGGCCGGGTCGTCGCGCCGCTGGCGTTCAACCTGCGGCACCGGCTGCGGGTCGCCGACGTGGTCGCGGAGAGCCCGGACACCATCTCGATCTACCTGACCGGCGACCGGCTGGAGCGCCTGGAGATGCTCGGCGGGCAGTTCTTCCGCTGGCGGTTCCTCGCCCGGGGCTGCTGGTGGCAGGCGCACCCGTTCTCGGTCTCGGCCGCCGCCAACGGCCGCTGGCTGCGGCTCACCGTCAAGGTGGTCGGCAGGCACACCGCCGACCTGCGCGACCTCGAAGCGGGCACCCGGGTCTGGGCGGAGGGCCCGTCGGGCACCTTCACGGCCGCCCACCGCACCCGCGAGCGGGCCCTGCTGATCGCCGGCGGCAGCGGGATCACCCCCATCCGGGCGATGCTGGAGGAGCTGCCGCCCGGCGCCGCGCTGATCTACCGCGCCCGCACCCCGGGCGACGTGCTGCTGCACCGCGAGCTGGACTGGCTCGCCGAGGCCCGGGACACCGCGATCTGGTACGTCGTCGGCTCCCGCGACGATCCCGGCCCCCGCCAGGTGATGAGCCCGGACGGGCTGCGCCGGTTGGTGCCCGACCTCGCCCGGCGCGACGTCTACCTCTGCGGGCCGCCCGGCCTGGTCGAGCAGTCGCTGCGGGTGCTCCGCGAGGCCGGCGTGCCCCGCCGGCAGATCCACCTGGCCACGTTCGAGCTGTAGGAAGGCTTCCATGCGTCGCGCCCTGCTCGCGATCACCGGCCTGGCGGCCGGCACCACCGCCATGGTGGTGCTGAAGGGCTCGCCTGGCACCAGCCCGGTCGCCCAGGACCTGCCGGCGGCGCCCCCACCGGTGACCCCCGCACCAGCCGGTCCGACCCCGGACGGCGGGGAGGTCTCCGCCCCGCCGTCGCCGGCCCGCACCAGCGCGTCCCCCCGGCCCGGTCGCACCGCCACCCGGGCGCCGGCGAGCCGGCCCAGCGCCACCAGCCGGGCACCGTCCGCGCCGCGCACCACCACGAAGCCGCCGCCCGCGCCGACGACCCGCACCGTCACGGGGCCGGTGGTGGAGAACGAGTACGGCAACGTGCAGGTGCAGATCACCCTCTCCGGGACGCGGATCGTCGACGTGGTGGCCCTGGAGCTGCCCGAGGAGACCGCCCAGTCCGACCAGCGCAGCGAGCAGGTCGACGGCCGCTACAGCGGCAGCTCCGGGCTGGTGGTGCAGCGGCAGAGCGCCGACGTGGACACCGTCTCCGGGGCGACCGCCACCAGCACCTCGTACAAGCAGTCGTTGCAGGCCGCGATCGACCGGGCGAGGTGACGTGCCGGTGCCGGCGGCGGGGCGGCGCGAGTCGGGCGCGTCTCCGCCGGCGACCAGGCCGGGGCTGCGCCGGGTCGAGCAGGTCATGGGCACCGCGATCAGCCTCGACCTCGCCGACGACCTGCCCGCCGCCGAGCTGGCCGGGCTGGCGGAGGACGTGTTCGCCTGGCTGCGCGACGTGGACGCCCGGTTCAGCACGTACCGGGCCGACAGCGAGGTGTGCCGCGTCGACCGGGGCGAGCTGCCGCTCTCCGGGGCCGGCGCCGACCTGCGGGACGTGCTGGCGCGCTGCGCCGACCTGTGGAAGGCCACCGACGGCTTCTTCGACGCGTACGCCACCGGGCGGCTCGACCCGTCCGGCTACGTCAAGGGCTGGTCGGTGCAGGTCGCCTCGGACCGGCTGCTCGCCGCCGGGGCGGCGAACCACTGCCTGAACGCCGGCGGCGACGTGCGGGTACGCGGCCACTCCTCGACCGGGCGACCGTGGCGGATCGGCGTCCGCCACCCGTGGGACGCGATGTCCACCTGCCTCGTGCTCACCGGCACCGACCTGGCCGTGGCCACGTCCGGCGTCTACGAGCGCGGCCACCACGTGCTCGACCCGCGCCGGGGCGTGCCGGCCCGGGGGCTGCGCTCGGTCACCGTGGTCGGGCCGGACCTGGGGCTGGCCGACGCGTACGCCACCGCTGCCGTCGCGATGGGCCCGGCCGGCATCGGCTGGCTGGACGGCCTGCCCGGGCACCAGCACGCGGTCGTCACCGACGACGTCCGCCTCCTGCACTCCACCGCCCTGCCCCTGGCCGGCTGAGAGTCAGCGGAAGGGGCGGGTGGTGGCGGGGCGGGAGCCGAGGGGGCGGGGGCGGCCCGGGCGGGAGCCGACGGGACGGGTGACCGGCCAGCGGCGGCGCGGCCGGTGCCGGGGCGGCGGCTCCGCGCCGTCCGGCTGGCGCGCGGTGTCGTCGGTGGACATCTAACCCCCCGCTCCCGGCGCGGGTGCGCCGTCGCCGTGCTCAACGAGCGCCGGCCCTCCGGCGTCGCTGCCGTGCCGCCGTCACATGCCCCGGCGCGGCAGCGGCAGGTGCCCGGGGAGCAGGTCGGAGGTGACCCTGACGCCGGTGGCCCGCAGGGCCTCGATCAGCGCGTTCTGCACCAGGTAGGAGTCGGGCAGTTGCCAGCGGGCCTGTTCGGGCGCGACCGCCCACCGGACGGTGCCCTCCGGCAGCCGGGTCGGTGGGGCCGGGATCCAGGAGCCGGGACCGTGCCGGACCACGTGGAAGCAATGGTCCAGCTCGGGGCGGAGCGGGTCGCCGGGGCGGACCAGGAACATCCAACGGCCGGTCGGGGTCACCAGCACCGGCCCGCGTACGCCGGCGCCGGCCGGGTGCGTCCGGACCGCGTCCAGCACGTGCCGGCCGAGGTGCGTGGGGACCTCCAGCACGTCGAACGCCCGCCCGGTGGGCAGCAGCACCCCGTGCGGCCGGGTGCGCCACCACGTCGCGACCCGGGCCGGGTCGGCGCTCGCCGCCTGCTCCCAGTTCTCCAGGGCCGGGTGGCAGCCGACCGTCGGGCAGCCGGCCCGCCCGCAGACGAAGCGGCTGCGGGCGAGGCAGGCGCCGGGGGTGACGTCCCAGCCGTGCAGGGCGTACCGCACGGCCACCCGGCGCAGCCGCACCCGTTCCAACGGGGACAGTTGAACGACGCGCGGCGCGACATTCCCCCACATGTGCCATCTCCCCTCGCCGGACCCGGCCGGTGCCCAGGTCGCATGTCGAGCACCGTCACTGCCGTAACCCGCGATCGTTGAGCTGACGAACGGCTCGTGCAACTTGCACGAAAACTACGAGAACTGGCTGTACGGCTGACGCACACGCTGTGCGACCAGCGAAAACCTGAGACGTACGGATCGATCGCCGCACCCGGCAGGACCGGCCGGCACGCCCGCTCGAGCAGGCGCAGGGGAAGGAACGGGTGGATGGACGAGTTGCCCATCGGGCGGCGGGTGGCCTACTGGCGGGGGCGGCGCAAGATGTCGCAGCAGGTCTTCGCCGACCGGCTGGGCAAGTCGAAGAGCTGGGTGGACAAGGTCGAGCGCGGGGTGCGCCGGCTGGACAAGTTCTCCGTCCTCTACGAGATCGCCGACATCCTCCAGGTCGACGTGCAGCTGCTGCTCGGCAAGGACCCGGAGCGGCGTACGGACGCGCTGAACTGCATCGACCAGGTGGAGGTGCAGGAGATCCGGGCGGCCCTGGAGCGGTACGACTCGATGAGCGCGTACTTCGACGCCGCGCCGTGCCCGCCGCCCCTGGCCGACATGCGCAAGGCCGTCAACCACGCCTGGCTCACCTACCAGTACGGCCGCTACGGGATGCTCACCCGGGCGCTGCCGAAGCTGCTGCGCGACGCCCAGGCCGCCGACGCCGGTCACGGCGGCGACCAGGCCGTCGAGGCGGCCCACCTGCTCGGGCAGGTCTACCAGATCGCCTCGTCGGTGCTGCGCAAGCTGGGCGAGTGCGACCTGGCCTGGCTGGCCGCCGACCGCTCGATGGCGGTGGCCCAGCGCGCCGACGACCCGCTGCTGGCCGGCATCGCCACCACCCGGGTCTGCAACGCGCTGGTGGCGATGGGCCGGCCCCGGCCCGCGCTCGAACTCAACGTCACCATCGCCAACCGGCTCGCCCCCGGCTGCGGCAACGCCGCCGACCCGGCCCTGCTCTCGGTCTACGGGATGCTGCTGCTCCAGGGGGCGATGGCCGCCGCGCGGATCGGCGACTCCGCCACGGTCGGCGACCTGATCAACGGGGCCCAGGAGGCCGCCGTCCTGCTGGGCGGCGACCACAACCACTACTGGACCTCGTTCGGGCCGACCAACGTGGAGCTGCACCGGGCGGCGGCGGCGGTCGAGCTCGGCGACGGGGGCCGGGCGGTCGAGGTGCACCAGCAGCGCATCCAGGAGCCGGCCTTCGGCGCACTGCTGCCGGAACGCCGGGCCCACCACCTGCTCGACATCGCCCGGGGCTTCGCCCAGATCGGCGACGTGGCCAACGCCGGCGAGATGCTGCTGCGCGGCGACCGCCTCGCCCCGTCGGAGATCCGCTGCCGGCCGATCGCCCACGAGGTGATGTCGGACATCCTGCGTCGCACACGTGGTGCGCCGCCTTCTCCGATTGCGGAGTTGGCTGAGCACATGGGAGTAGGGGTATGAGCGCGGTGGCGGCCTGATGGCCGGCCCGCACCCGAGCAGCGAGCGCCGCGAGGTGCTCTACGTCATCGCCTGCGGTTCGCCGCTGGCCCGCCACGTCGGCCGGCTCGTCGAGCTGGCCCACCAGGACGGTTGGGACGTCTGCGTGGTCACCACGCCGGACGGCGCCAAGTTCGTCGACCGGGCCGCGCTGGCCCGGCAGACCGGCCATCCGGTCCGCACCCACTACAAGAACCCGGGCGATCTCGACGTGCTGCCGCAGGCCGACGCGATCATCGTCTGCCCGGCGACGGTCAACACCGTCAACAAGTGGGCGGCCGGGATCACCGACACACTGGCCCTCGGGCTGCTGGTGGAGGCGCAGGGCCTGGGCGTGCCGGTGGTGGCGGTGCCGTACACGAACGCGGCGATGGCGGCCCACCCGGCCTTCCGGGCCGGCATCGCCCGGCTCGCGGAGTGGGGGGTCACGGTGCTCTTCGGCGATGACGTCTTCCCGTTGCACCCGCCGGGCACCGGCGAGCGGCACGTGCACGCCTTCCCGTGGGCCCTGGGCCTGGCCGCCGTACGCGACCGGCTCTGCCCCGTCGCCTGACGTGTGAGGAAGGGCCCCGTGCCATCGCGTAGCGATCGCACGGGGCC
>NZ_JBEZEV010000156.1:0-5734 GCF_040649055.1 Micromonospora sp. NPDC049060 | reverse complement strand
CGACGCCGGTGGAACTACGTGTGGTTGACTCATCGATTTACCTTGATCGCCTAGAAAACCAGGCAGTTGTGGCTCAAGGTGCCTGGACGGACCGCCCGTGCGTCAGGTGACGGCGGGCCGCACCTCCGGCGTGTTCGCACGCCGGGAGCGGTCACGCAGCCAGATGCCCCACCAGAGCAGGCCCCGGGCGAGACAGACGATCGTCACGGCGAAGAAGAGCGTGTAGACGACGTTGAAGGCGATCAGCACGCCGTACACGCCGGCGACGCTCGCGCCGAACATGAACTGGGCCCGGCCCGAGGTGGGTGTCGTGCCCGGGTCGGTGATCATGTAGTTGGTGAACAGCACGAACGCGACACCGGTGATCGGTAGCAGGGCCGCCCAGAGCGCGACGTCCCAGATGAAGTGCCGCACGAGCGCCTGGATGACGAAGCCGCCGACCCAGCCCACGACCAGCGGGATCTTCTTGGTGAGCACCCCGTTGAGCACGGTGCCGGCCGTCAGGATGACCAGCGGCACGAGGATCCGGATCATGTCCGGCACGTCCTCGGTGAAGTGGTACGGCGGGGCGATGTTGACCCAGGAGAACGCCACCAGGGTCACCGTGATGCCGAAGTTCGACGGGTTCATGAAGTGCCGCATGCGGCCCCTGATCGGCGCCAGGAAGATCGCCTTCTGACCGATGGAGACGACCACCGCGAAGGCGATGGGCCAGAAGTTGTCGTTGGCGTAGAGCAGCATGTTCGCGGCGAGCGCGGTGATGTGGGTGGGCAGCAGGAACGTGTACATCCCCCAGGCGCCGTTGCCGAAGAAGGCGGGGCGGCGCTTGTTCGCCCGTGCGGTGACCAGCTCGACCACGATCTCGGTGGCGTAGCCGATGGCCAGGGCGAAGAAGGGCCAGGTCCAGGGCTGTTCGAAGCCGAGCACCGTGTAGCCGAGGATGTTGAAGATGCTCATGGAGAGGGCGAAGTTGCGCAGGGCCAGGTAGCGGGGGTCGCGCCGGTCGATGCGCGGGGGCGCCCCGGTCGTGGCCGCCACCGCCGCGTTGCGGTCGAAGGTGACGGTCGGCGCCGGGCCGACCGGGGCGTCGGCGACCGCGGTGCCTCCCACCCCCCGCACGTCACTGCCGGTACGGGCGCTGTCTCGGACGTCGGTCATTTCGGCATCTCCTGGGCTTTGTCCGTGAGCATGATCGTGTGCCAGCCCGCGGCGAGGTCGAGGGTCTGCTTGTGCACGGCACCGTTGAGGTCGCGCCAGGCGATCTCCGCCGAGACCGGCTTGGCGCCGGCGTCGCCGAGACCGAAGAAGACGTCGAAGCTGCGCTTGCCCGAGTGACCGCTGCCGCCGTCGAGCTGGGCGACGCGGGTACGACCGTCCGCGGTCTTCACCCGGACCTGGGCCCCGTACGCGGGCGTGCCGCGGCCGTCCTCACCGGGGCGGCACAGGCGCAGGCCGAGGAAGTTGCCGCTGCCCGGCTTGTCGTTGCGGTAGTAGGACGGGGCGCCCCACTGGCGGGCCACCGCGAAGTCCTGGCCCCCGTCGCCGTTGGTGTCGGCGACGGCCACTCCCCGGCTCGGGGTGCTGTCGGTCATGCCGAGCTCGGCGCTGATGTTCGCGTAGCGCCCGTTCTTCTCCCGTACCCAGAACGCGAACGGCTCGGAGCCGGCGATGTCGTCGCCCGGCTCGGCCTTGGGCCACATGGCCGGGTTGCGGAGCATGAGGTCGTTGCTCATGGCCAGTTCCTGCAACCAGGACCAACGGTTGATCTTGCCCTTGACGAACCCGGCGGTCTGGACCACCGACATCTCGCCGCTGTTGTCGAAGTCCGCGATCTTGGCGTCCCAGCCCCAGCCGACCCAGGCCATGTTGAGCTCGGCGGCCTTGTTGTCGAAGACGGCCTTGCCCTCGCTCAACCGCTTGCGGGCGTCGGCCAGGCTCGACGAGTTGTTGCGCCAGACGAAGTTGCTCTCCTCCAGGCCCCAGGAGGTGGTGATGTTGCTGACGAACATGTCGAACTTGCCGGTGCCGCCGAGGTCGCCGAACTCGATGGACATGCCCTTGAACGAGTCGTGGCCGACCACCATGGACTTCGGGGTGAGCGCGCCGCGGCGGCCCTCCGCCATCGCGAAGCGGATCTGTCCCGGCGTGGAGACGTTGTGGAAGAAGCGGTCCCGGCCGAAGTCGTTGGCGAGGTACAGCTCCGGCAGCAGGTCGCCGTCGATGTCGGCGGAACCGGCGCCGAGGGTCCAGCCCGTGGCGTACTGCGGCGGGATGGCGGACTGCTCGACGTACGTGGCGGTCGGCTTGTCGCCGCTGGTGGCGGCGGTCCAGCGCAGCACGTGCGCCCCGCCGGCGTTCTGCGCGCGGGACAGCGAGTGGTTCATCTCGACGTTCGGCTGGCCGGCCGGGTCGAGCACCTGGCTGTCGGGGAAGTAGTTGAAGACGCCGATGTCCGGCCGGCCGTCGCCGTCGAAGTCCGCGACGGCGACCGCGTTGGTGTTCCAGAACTTGCCCTGGTACTCGCCGCTGGAGGAGGCGGACGGCTTACCGACCAGCTCGGTGGGGTGGAAGGTCGCCTTGGTCAGCGGCCCTGTGGCGGAGGCGCGGTGCAGGAACAACACCGGCGTGCGGCCCCAGTAGTAGGCCAGCAGGTCGGTGCGGCCGTCGCCGTTGAAGTCGCCGGGCACGCAGCCCATCGGCGCCATCGACTTGTGGGTGGGCAGGGGCGCGGGGTCCAGCACGAAGGGCGCGTACCGGGCGGGCCCGTCGGGCGACGGCGTGACGATGATGCTGTCGCTGCGGGTGTCGACCAGGCAGAGGTCGTTGGCGATCATGTCGCCGTCGAGGTCGTTGGCCGCGACGGCGGCGCCGACCGACGACACCCAGGCGCGGATGTGCTCGTACTCGGGATTGACCGGTCGCACGGAGCGCTCGGGCAGGCCGGGCGGCAGCGCGATCGGCAGCTCGGTGAAGCCGAACCGCGACGCCAGCGTCTGACGCTCCTCGGCCGACGCGCTGGGCAGCCGGGCGACGGCGAAGAACGCGGCCACGAGGACCAGCACGAAGACAGCGGGAATGATTCGGCGGATGGCGCCGACGGGTTGGGATGGCAAGGGGTTCCCCTCCAGATTGGGCCACCACCCGTGCCGTGCAGCGGCTGATCTCGCCGTGCGGCCGGGTCTGGCGACGGGCAGTGTCATCGACCGAGAAATGGAGTGAATTGTCCCGGCGACAATTTTTTCGCTGTCATCCATCGGCAGTTCATTGCCGCAGGAACAGGGCATTCACTCACGTGGGGCGCTACGGCGTACGTGGCCGGCGCTGCCCATTCTCAGCCGATCGAGGCATGGCGTGCGGTCCCTTCACGATGCCTGGTGAACCGGCCGCGAAAGTCGCCGCCGGCCCACTTATGGTCGCGGGAGCACGGCTTGAGTTCTTCTCAAAAGTTGCTCAGTGGCCGAGGAGGGCACACACGTTACCGGCCGGTTGGATCCGGCATCTCACCCGTTCCAGGCCCGCACTCAACCGCATTCAGCGGGAATCGCAGGGCGGCATGGTGCTCGTGCGCCATGCGGCGCAGGGCGGACAGGGCGACCCCGAACAGGACGCTGCGCACGATCGCGGGACCCTTCCCGGTGCCGCCGTCGCCGGCGAGCAGGTCGAGTTCCGCGACGACGAGTTGCTCGGCGGCGCGGGCGTAGGAGAGGAAGAAGGGGGCGTCGGCCTCGCAGCCGAGGCTGCGCAGCCCGGCCAGCACCTGCGCCAGCACCTCGCCGCCGGAGGCACTGGTCTCGCGGGACCAGCCGAGCGTGTCGGCGAACTCGGCCACCTCCGTGCGTGCGCAGTCCACGGCGGCCCTGCCCAGCGTCTCCGATCCGTCGAGGTAGAGGGCGCGGTCCAGCACCTGGTACGCGTCGCGCAGGCTGACCTCGTCGTCGTCGATGGCCGCCAGGATCTCCCGGACCGAGGAGAGGTCGAGCCCGGCGATCCCGCTCAGGGTCCGGATCAGTCGGATCCGGCGCAGGTGCCGCTCGCTGTAGTCCGCCTGGTTGCGACCGGTGGGCAGGCCCGCCGGAAGCAGTCCCTCACGCAGATAGAACTTGATCGTCGGGACCGACACGCCACTCTGTCGACTGAGCTCCGAGATACGCACGCGTCCTCCGCCCTGGCGAACGTTTGGGCAATCTTGCCATAGAGATCGATCGCTAGCCATTGATCGATGCTCATCCACGGCGGATCGGACACGCCGGCGGCGAGGGCGCCGGGGAGCTTGATCGCCACGCATCGGAACGCGCCGCCGATGTCCGAAAAATTACGCTAAGGATTGATAGGAGGCGGCGCGGATACTGGCGAGTTCCACAATACGAAGAGCAATCTTAGCGATCTTCATCCGGAACGTACAGTGGCACGTGCCAATTCTGGGCAAGAATTGATAAG
Organism: Micromonospora sp. NPDC049060; assembly: GCF_040649055.1. NCBI lineage: Bacteria > Bacillati > Actinomycetota > Actinomycetes > Micromonosporales > Micromonosporaceae > Micromonospora > Micromonospora sp. NPDC049060. Next base: position 1,297 of record NZ_JBEZEV010000156.1, on the reverse strand, counting down.
CCCCCCCTCGTCACTCCGCGCTACTCTCCGAACGCAGAACGTGTTGACCGGCCGTCCGGCCTCGGCTAGCATCGACTGCGGTTAGCGGGGAATAGTGGCGGTCGATGCTCCCAAATGACTCGGCCCAATTCGCCACATCCACACATTGGGATTGTCCGCAATCCGGGGGAGACAAATGCACGACAGCGCAGAGCAGGCAGTGGAACGAGCGATCGACACGATGCGCAGCAATTTATCGGAGCAGTTGACGGTGGACGACATGGCACGCGCAGCCATGTTCAGCAAGTTCCACTTCACGCGGATCTTCCAGCGGGTCACCGGCATCTCGCCCGGTCGCTTCCTGTCCGCGATCCGCCTGCAGGAGGCCAAGCGGCTGCTCACCACGACCAGGCTCAACGTCACGGACATCAGCCTCCGGGTGGGCTACAACAGCGTCGGCACGTTCAGCACCAGGTTCACCAAGAGCGTCGGCCTGCCACCCACCACGTACCGGCGGATGGGCGGTTTCACCCCGCGCATCCCCACCCAACGCCCGTCGGGCCAGACGCAGGGCACCATCACCGGGCGGGTCACCGCCCCCGCCCGCGGGCCGGTGCCCGGGCTCATCTTCATGGGGCTGTTCCAGCACCGCATCCCCGAGGGCCCGCCGGCACGCTGCGCCATCATGGAGTCGCCGGGCGTCTACCGCTTCGTGAACGTGCCCGACGGCACCTGGTACCTGCTGTGCCACTCCGTCTCCGGCGACGTGCTCCGGCTCCAGCAGGACAGCATGATGGTGTCCGCGGTGGGTCCGCTGGTCGTCCGCGGCCGGCAGACCCTGACCGCGGACGCACACCTCAAGGAGGTGTCCAAGATAGACCCACCGGTGCTCCTGGCCCTGCTCGACAGCCGGAAGGCAGCGAGCGAACGCCAGGCCCAGGGGGAGAACCGGGCCGAGGTGTACGCGGCCTGACCCGCCCCCGGCGGAGCACCGCGTACCCCTCGGGCGGCGCTCCCCACCGCCGCGTCACCCGCGGTCGGCCACGAGGCACCCCGGCCGCCGGCGCCCGCAACGGCGTCGGCGGCCGGGGTGCCGCCATGTCCGCCGACAGGCCGCCCCGTGCACGTCACCGTGTCACGCCCCGTTCGCGCCGCTCTCCCGCGTCACGCCCCCGATCACGCCGCTCCCCCGTGGCCCGCCCCCCGATCACGCCGCCCCCCGTGTCACGCCCCCGTTCGCGTCACGCCCCCGATCGCGCCGCCCCCCGCGTCACGCCGGCGCTCGCGTCACACCGGCGCGGAGCCGGCAGATAGGAAG
>NZ_JBEZEV010000155.1:0-5781 GCF_040649055.1 Micromonospora sp. NPDC049060 | reverse complement strand
GCCGGCGACGGTTGCACGGGCGCGCGGCGGGTCACGGCAACACCCCGGGCAGCTCGACCCGGAAGCGGGCGCCCCCGCCGGGGCGGTCGCCCGCGTCGGCCCGTCCCCGGTGCGCGGCGGCGTGCTGCGCGACGATGGCCAGCCCGAGCCCGGTGCCGTCGCCGTCGGCCCGCGAGTGCGCCGCCCGGCCACGGACGAAGCGGTCGAAGATGGGGTCACGGTCCTCCGGCGGCACGCCCGGCCCCTCGTCGTCGACCTCGACGATCCCCGTCCCGTCCCGCTGCGACAGCCGCACGGCCACCGGCCCGCCGCCGTGGCGCAGCGCGTTGTCGACCAGGTTGGCCAGGATCTGCTCGACCCGACGCTCGTCGACCAGCCAGGTGGGCGGGACACCCGCGCCGACCCGGACGAGCGTGGCCGGCAGCCCCCGGACCTGACAGGCGCGGCGGGCCAGCGCCGCCACGTCGACCGGCGCCCGGTCGACCGGCTGGTCGCTGCGGGCGAGCTGGATGAGGTCGTCGACCAGCTGCTGGAACCGGGTGATCTCGTCGGCCACGAGGCCGGCGGCGGTGGCGGTGCGCTCGTCGAGGTGGGCCCGGCGGCGGGCCAGGACGCTGGCGGCGGCCGAGAGGGTCTGCAACGGCGAGCGCAGCTCGTGGCTGACGTCGGCGGCGAAGCGCCGGTCCCGCTCGATACGCCGGGAGAGCTGGTCGACCATGTGGTTGAAGGACGTGGAGAGCCGGGTGAGGTCGGGGTCGGTGGTCGCGGCGAGCCGGGCGGAGAAGTTGCCCGCCGCGATCTCCTGCGCGGCGTCGGCCACCGCCGTCAGCGGCCGCAGGCTGTGCCGGGTGGCGTACCAGCCCAGGGCGGCGCCGGACCCGGCGACCACGATGGCCACGGCGGTCAGTGCCAGCGCCAGGACCCGCAGGGTCTGGTCCAGCTCGCGCAGCGACGTCAGCTCGTAGTAGCTGGTGGACGGGGCCAGCGGCAGGCCGACGAGCAGGGTCGGCTGGCCGTTGACCCGGACCCGCTGCACGGCCGGTTCCCCGGCGTGGACGAGCTGTTGCAGGTCGACCGGGATGGCGGCGGTCAGGCCGGCGTCGGCCGTACGGGCGTACCAGTCGTCGCCGCGGTGCAGCAGCGGCCGGCGGTTGCCGCCGGTGTCGAGGGACCGCAGCACCTCCACCACGTCGGGGGCCTCCGTGTCCAGGCCGGTACGCACCACCGCCGCGTCGAAGTACGCCGCCCGCACGGCGGTGCGCTCCCGCTCGTCCAGCAGGGATCGCCTGGTCAGCTCGTACGAGACCAGCGCCATCGAGGCCGACAGCAACAGCGCGCCGACCGCGAAACCGGCGGACACCCGGGCCCGCAGTCCGAGGCGCCTCACCGGGTCAGCTTGTAGCCGAGGCCGCGCAGGGTGACCAGGTGCCGGGGGTTGCCCGGATCGTCCTCGATCTTCTGCCGCAGCCGACCCACGTGCACGTCGACGAGCCGCTCGTCGCCGGTGTCGTAGCCCCAGACCCGTTGCAGCAGCTGGTGGCGCGACAGCACCCGGCCGGCGTGCTCGGCCAGCTCGCACAGCAGCCGGAACTCGGTGCGGGTGACCGGCACCGGCTGCCCCGCCAGGCGTACCTCCCCGGCGTCCGGACTGATCTCCAGCTGCCCGAAGGTGAGCACCGCCACCGGCTCGGGCGCCGCCCGGGCCCGGCGCCGCAGGGCGCGCAGCCGCGCCGACAGTTCCTTGATCGCCACCGGCTTGACCACGTAGTCGTCGGCCCCCGCCTCCAGTGCCGCGACGATGTCGTGGGTGTCGTCGCGGGCGCTGACCACCACGATCGGCACGTCGTCGTCGCGGCGCAGCCGCCGGATGCACTCGAAGCCGTCGAGGCCCGGCAGCATCAGGTCGACCAGTACGGTGTCGGCCGGCTCCCGGCGCTGCCGCAGCAGTCCCTCCTCGGCGGTGGCCACGCCCCGGACGCGGTAGCCCTCGTCCTCGAGCGCGAGCAGCAACGCCAGACGGATCCGGTCGTCGTCCTCGATCACCAGCACGTCCGTCATACCGGCATCATCCCCAAGGCGGCGACGGGCGCCCAACCGTGTCCGGCGTTCGGCGGTTTTGTCACGCAACTGTCATACAACCGCGTGACCCGCGCCACGGGCGGCGCCGAGGGTGGTGGGGAAACATCCGTGGGCCGGCTGCCGTCGGCCAGCCGGCCCGGCAGGAGGGACCAGATGACCGTCGCCGGTCTCCTCACCGCGCTCGCCGTCGGTCTCCTCGTCGCCGGGGCGGGCTGGTGGGTGACCCCGCGCCGGCGGGAGGTGCCGGCCTGGCTGGCCCTGGTGGCGGGGATCGTCACCGCGCTGCTCGGCGTCATCCTGGCCCGCATCGTCGGCCTCGACACCGACCGGTCGGGCGCGTGGCGCGTCGGCGTGCCGGCCGCCTCGGCGGTCGTCGGCGTCGCCCTCGTGGCGGTGACGGCCGGTCCCCGGCGCGCCGCCGCCCCGCCGCGCGGGACGGGGCCGGACCTCGACACCGCCCAGACGCCGCCGGTCGCGGGCCGGCGCGTGGCACGGCCCGACCTCCCGTGGAGGAAGACACGATGACCGTCGTACCGGACGAGCACCTGATGACGTTGATCTGCGACAGCTGCGGGGACACGACCACGGGCACCGCCTGCGTCCTGCCCGACGCCGAGGTCGTCTGGACCCTGGTGGCCGAACACGGCTGGAGCGGCTCGCCGTTCGCCACGGGCCCGCACCGCTGTCCCCGGTGCAGCCTGCCGGGTCTCGCGGGCGACGCCACCGGTCAGGGCGGGGTGCCGGGCGTGGACCACCTCGACGACGTCGCGGCGGCGACGGCCGCCGGGAACGTCGACGTCGACACCGCCGACGAGCTGCGGGCCGCCCTGCGGCAGGCGGTGGACGTCGGCGGGCACGTGGTGGTCGACCTGACCCGGGTGCACCTCATCGACGCCGGCGGGCTCGCGCTGCTCGTCCGGGCCCACCGCGACGCCCGGGAGCGTGGCGCCGTGCTCTGCCTGGCCGCTCCGTCCCGTTTCATCCGCACCGTGCTGCACACCATGCGGCTCGACGGGCTGTTCCCGGTCTTCGCGAGCCCGCAGGAGGCGTTCCGGCGGCTCTCCCCGGGCGGGGCAGCTGACACCGCCGGGCTGGCGGCCGTCGCCGCCGGGCCGGATCCGCGCGGTCTCCGTGCGGCGGCGGTGACCGAGGCGTCGTCCCGCTGACCCGATCGCCGGGCCCGGACGGTCCGGCCGCAGACCATCGAGAGGAAGCACGCCATGCTCATCCCCTGGCCGTACCCGGACGAGGGCGCGTTCCGCCCCGAGCCGCCGGGCCCCTCGCCGGACGACGAGGACGGCCGGTTGGCGGCGCTGGTCGCCCAGCGGTTGAGCAGCGACTGGACCACCCGTCGCCAGCAGATCGTGGTGACCGTGCAGAACCGCGTCGTCATCCTCGCGGGCATCGTGGCCGGCCCGGACACCCGGCGGGTGGCCGGCGAGATCGCCTGGGACGTCCGGGGCGTCGCCGACGTCTGCAACGCCCTGCGGCTCGCCGCCCCGCGCCGGCCCCGCCACTGAGCGCCCGCCCCTTCACCGAGCGCCCGCCCCTTCACCGAACGCCCGCTCCCGACGACCGCCGCGGCGTCCGGCCGGGTGGACCGGTCCTCCCGGCCGGAGCCGGTCCCGGCGGGCCGGCGTCCCGGGGACGGGTCAGGCCGCGGGCTGGTCGACCGGGCAGGCGTACGCCGTGCGGCCGCCCAGCTGCCACGTGCGCACCCGGGCGCCGCAGCGCCGGCAGGTCGGCCGCTTGTAGACCCACCGCTCGTCGGGCGCCGCCGGGTCGCTGACCACCTGGCCGGCGTCGCGGCCCAGCGTCAGGTACCCGACGGCAAGCTCCCACAGCTGGCGGGCCGGCGCCGGCCCGACCGCCCGAGCGTCCGGGTCGAGGCCGGCGAGGAAGAGCAGCTCCGCCCGCCAGGCGTTGCCGAGGCCCGCCCACACCGCCTGGTCGAGCAGCGCCGCGCCGACCGCGCCCCTGGCGGCGCCGAGCCGGCGTACGGCGTCCTCGCCGTCGGCGTCGGCACGCAGCGGGTCCGGGCCGAGCGAGGCCCGCAGCGCGCGCTCGCCGTCGTCCGGGAGCGGTTCGCAGCGGATGGGCGCGATCAGGTCGTACGCGACGCCGGCGCGGGCCAGGCGCAGCCGGACGCCCTTGCGGGGCGGGACGGCCGGGTCGTCGTGGCGCAGGAACAGCCCGCGCATCCCGAGGTGCACGTGCAGGGCCGGCGCGTCGTCGACGTGGTAGACCAGGTGCTTGCCGTACGCCTCCACCGCGCGCAACCGCCGCCCGTCGTACGGGCCGGCGTCGAGGCGACCCTGCGGGCTGGACACGGCGAGGACCTGCCCGGCGAGGGCGGCGTGCTGGTCGCGCGCGTACCGGTGGACGAGGTGGCCCTCGGGCATGCGGCCCGGGTACCCGAGGCACGGCCACGAAAACGGCGCGTCCGGGGCGCGGGAACAACGGCGATCGGTCCGCAGTTGCCCCTTTCGTGACCGACGTTGCCCCGCACCCGCGGCTGTTCGACATCCGGCGGATCTACGTGGAGCCGGAGGCCGCCGCGCTGCCCCGTGGTCGGGCCGTGCTGGAGCGCTTTCCCGACGCGGAGCGCGTCGAGGTCGAGAGCCACTCCCGCATCCCGGAGCTGTACGGGGACGAGACGAACGTGGCCCGGTGGGTGCGGATCAAGACGGAGGCCCTGGTGCTGGGGGTCAAGAAGTCCCTCACCGCCCGCCCGAACGGCCGCTCGGCCGACTTCATCGCCCCGTCCACGGCGAACGGCTGCGCGATGGCGTGCGCCTACTGCTACGTGCCGCGCCGCAAGGGCTACAGCAACCCGGTGACGGTCTTCGCCAACATCGACCGGATCACCGGCTACCTGGGCCGGCACGTGGGCCGGCAGGGCGTCAAGGGTGAGCCGAACCAGTGCGACCCCGCCGCCTGGGTCTACGACATCGGCGAGAACTCCGACTGCTCGCTGGACGCCCGCATCTCCGACAACGTCCGGGACCTGGTGACGCTGTTCCGGGGCCTGCCCACGGCGAAGGCCACGTTCGCCACGAAGCACGTCAACCGTGACCTGCTCGACTGGGATCCCCGGGGCCGGACCCGCGTCCGGTTCTCGCTGATGCCGGCCCGCGACGCCAAGCTGCTCGACATCCGGACCTCCCCGGTCGCGGAGCGGTTGGCCGCCGTCGACGACTTCGTCGCGGCCGGCTACGAGGTGCACGTCAACTTCAGCCCGGTGGTGGTCCGCGACGGGTGGCTGGACGACTGGGCCGAGCTGCTCGACCAGCTCGACGACGCGCTCGGGCCCGCCGCCAAGGCACAGCTCGCCGCCGAGGTCATCTTCCTGACCCACAACGACCGGCTGCACGAGGTGAACCTCGGCTGGCACCCGAAGGCCGAGGAGGTCCTCTGGCGGCCGGATCTCCAGCAGCCGAAGCGGTCGCAGACCGGCGGCTGGAACGTGCGGTACCGCACCGGCAGCAAGGGCGCCTACGTGGCGGCATTGACGGACCTGATCGCCGCGAAGGCGCCGTACTGCCGGGTCCGCTACGCCTTCTGACCGGCTCCGACTCACGGAAAAGCAGTTCAGGGCCACCCCATACGGGGTGACCCTGAACTGAAAGATTGTCCGGCGGCGTCCTACTCTCCCACACCCTCCCGAGTGCAGTACCATCGGCGCTGGAGGGCTTAGCTTCC
>NZ_JBEZEV010000154.1:0-6044 GCF_040649055.1 Micromonospora sp. NPDC049060 | reverse complement strand
GCCGGGTCACCGGTCGCCGAGTCGAGCGCCTCGCGCAGCATCCGCACCTGGTCGAAGCCGCCCCGGCTGGCCGACCCCCGGCGCCGGCTGCGGCTGGGCACCGTGCTCACCCTGACGCTCTTCGCCGTCATCGGCATCCGGCTGGTGGTCCTCCAGGCCGTGGAGACTCCGGCGTACGCCGGCGGTGGTCTCGCCGACCGGCTGCGCACCGTCACGCTGCCGGCGGCGCGCGGCGCCATCTACGACCGGTCCGGCGCCCCGCTGGCGCACAGCGTCGAGGCGCGCTACGTCTACGCCGACCCCACCCAGGTCAAGGACCAGCAGGCCACCGCCAGGGCGCTCTCCCCGCTGCTCGGCATGCCGGCCTCGGAGCTGGCCGAGAAGATGAAGCCCCGCAAGCGGGTCAACGGCGTCGACTCGCAGTTCGAATACCTGGCCCGGGGGGTGGACATCGACCGGGCCCGGAAGATCACAGGGCTGGAGCTGCCCGGCATCTACACCCACCGCGACGAGCGCCGCGAGGTGCCCGGCGGCGACCTCGCGGCCAACCTGCTCGGCTTCACCAGCCAGGACATGGTCGGGCTGGAGGGGCTGGAGGCCCGCTACGACGACGTGCTGCGCGGCAAGGACGGCAAGCGGGTCTACGAGGTCGGCCTCGGCGACCTGGCCGCCCCGATCCCCGGCGGCTACAGCGAGACGACGAAGGCCAGGCCGGGCAGCTCGCTCCAGCTCACCGTCGACCGCGACCTGCAGTTCATGGTGCAGCGGATGCTGAGCCGGCACATGGCGCAGAGCAAGGGCAGCACCGGCGCCGCCGTGGTGATCGAGGTCCCCTCCGGCGAGGTGCTGGCCCAGGCCAGCCACCCCACCTACAACGCGGCGAAGCCCACGCCGAGCGACCCGAAGGACCGGGAGGACGCGGCCACCAGCTTCGTGGTCGACCCCGGCTCGGTGCACAAGGCGATCACCTTCGGCGCCGCGCTCCAGGAGCGCGTGATCACCCCCGACACGACGCTGCCGATCGCCAACAGCATCAAGATGGGCGGCGTCTGGTTCAGCGACACGCACAAGGCGCACGGAAAGCAGATGAGCCTGCCCGGCATGATGGCGTACTCGTCAAACGTCGGCACCATCCAGATCGCGGACAAGCTCGGCCCGGAGCGGCTCATCGACTACCAGAAGCGCTTCGGCCTCGGGGAGCCGACGCGGGTGGGCATGCCCGGCGAGGCCAGCGGGCGGCTGCTGCCGCTCGACGAGTGGAGCGGGTCGTCGTACGGGTCGGTGCCGATCGGGCACAGCGTGGACGCCACGCCGCTGCAGATGGCCGCCGTCTACGCGACGATCGCCAACAACGGCACGTACGTGCAGCCGCGCCTGGTCAAGGAGGTGATCGGGCCGGACGGGAAGCGTACGCCGACCGACCCTCCGGTCACCCGGTCGGTGCTCAGCCCGGAGAACGCCGCCGCGCTGCGGACCATCCTGGAGGCGGTCACCACTGTCGAGGACGGGACCGGCAGGGCCGCGGCGATCCCCGAGTGGCGGGTCGCCGGCAAGACCGGCACCGGCTGGCGGCTGGTCGACGGGCGTAAGCAGCTCGGCGAGGTGGCCTCGTTCATCGGGATGGCCCCGGCCGAGAAGCCGCGCTACGTGATCGCGGTCTTCGCGCACACCCCCTCGGGCGGGGGCGGGGACATCGCGGCCCCCGCGTTCCGGGACATGATGCAGTTCACGCTGCGTCACTACGGGGTGCCGCCGAGTGGGGAGAAGGCCCCGAAGTTCACGGTCTATCCGCGTTGAGCGGCCACGCCGCGACATCATCGGTGAGTGCGGACGAACCACCGGGGCGGCAGTGCGGCCGGAACCGGACGACCGGGTAGGGTCTGACGCCGTGCCCGGCAATCCTCGTCCCCGTACCGTGATCGGTGTCCGGCTCGGCGACCTCGCCGCCCGGCTCGCCGTCGAGCCCCCGGAGGGCGCCGCCGAGCTGGCGGTGACCGGGGTGACCCACGCCAGCCAGGAGGTCCGTCCCGGCGACCTGTACGCGGCCCTGCCGGGCGCCCGCCGGCACGGTGCGGAGTTCGCCGCCGGTGCGGCGGCCGCCGGCGCGGTGGCCGTGCTGACCGACCCGGCGGGCGCCGACGCGGCGGCCGAGGCGGGCCTGCCGGCGCTTGTGGTGTCCGACCCGCGCGCCGCGCTGGGCACCCTCGCCGCCGCCGTCTACGGCGACCCGACCGAGGGACTGACGGTGATCGGGGTGACCGGGACGGCCGGCAAGACCTCGACGGCCTACCTGGTCGAGTCCGGCCTGCGCGCCGCCGGCCACACCACCGGCCTGATCGGCACCGTCGAGACCCGCCTCGGCGACCTGGCGATCGACAGCGTGCGCACCACGCCCGAGGCCACCGACCTGCACGCCATGCTGGCCGCCGCCCGCGAGCGCGGCGTCACCGCAGTGGTCATGGAGGTCTCCAGCCACGCCCTGGCGATGGGCCGGGTCGGCGGGGTCCGGTTCACCGTTGGCGGCTACACCAACTTCGGCTCCGACCACCTGGACTTCCACGCCGACACGGCGGACTACTTCGCCGCGAAGGCGCAGCTGTTCGACGGGCGCTGCGCGGTGGAGGTGCTCAACCACGACGACCCGGCGCTGAAGTCGCTGTACCGCCCGGCGACGGTCACCTACTCGGCGGCCGGCGACCCGAGCGCCACCTGGTGGGCCGACGAGGTCGGCGGCGAGGGCTACGCGCAGCGGTTCACCGCGCACGGCCCCGACGGGCTGACCGTGGCGGCCGGCGTGGCGCTGCCGGGCCGGCACAACGTGGCCAACGCCCTGCTGGCGATCGCCGTGCTGGTTGCCGCCGGGGTGGACCCGGAGACCGCCGCCGCCGGGGTCGCCGCGTGCGGCGGGGTCCCCGGCCGGCTGGAGCTGGTGAACGCCCCCGGCCCGGTCCGGGGCGTGGTCGACTACGCGCACAAGGCGGACGCGATCGTCGCCGCGCTGGCGGCGCTGCGGGAGCTCAGCGCGGGCCGGCTGATCTGCGTGATCGGTGCCGGCGGGGACCGGGACCGGGGCAAGCGGCCGGTGATGGGCGCCGCCGCGGCGGAGGGAGCCGACGTGGTGCTGGTGACCGACGACAACCCGCGCACCGAGGATCCGGCGGCGATCCGGGCCGAGGTGCTCGCCGGCGCCCGGCGCGCCGGCACGACGGCCCGCGTGGAGGAGGTGGCCGACCGCCGGACGGCGATCGACGCGGCGGTCCGGCTGGCCGAGCCGGGCGACGTGGTCGCGGTGCTCGGCAAGGGCCACGAGCGCGGGCAGGAGGTCGGTGGCGAGGTGTATCCGTTCGACGACCGTACCGAGCTGGCCGACGCGTTGCGCGCCCGCTTCGCCGACCCGGCGGGTCAGCGGTGATCCCGCTCAGCCTGGCCGAGGTCGCCTCGGCGGTCGACGGGCGGCTGGCCGGCGCCGACCCGCAGGCCCGGGTCACCGGCCCGGTCGAGTTCGACTCGCGCAAGGTGCGCCCGGGTGCGCTCTTCGTCGCCTTCCCGGGCGAGAAGGTGGACGGGCACGACTACGCCGCGGGCGCGGTGGCGGCCGGCGCGGTGGCCGTACTCGGCACCCGGGAGGTGCCCGGCGTGCCGATGGTGCTTGTCGACGACGCGCTGGCCGCGCTGGGCCGGCTGGCCCGTGCGGTGGTCGACCGGCTGCCCGGGCTCACCGTCGTCGGGTTGACCGGCTCGTCGGGCAAGACCACCACCAAGGACCTGATCGCGCAGCTCACGGCGCGGCTCGGCCCGACCGTCGCCCCGCCCGGGTCGTTCAACAACGAGCTGGGGCACCCGTACACGGCGTTGCAGGCCGGGCCCGAGACCCGCTACCTGGTGATGGAGAAGGGCGCCCGGGGAGTGGGGCACGTGCGCTACCTCTGCGACGTGGTGCCGCCCCGGATCTCCGTGGTGCTCAACGTCGGGGTGGCGCACATCGGCGAGTTCGGCTCGGTGGAGACGATCGCGCTGGCGAAGGGCGAACTGGTCGAGGCGCTGCCCGCCGACGGCCTGGCCGTGCTGAACGCCGACGACCCGCTGGTCGACGCGATGGCCTCGCGCACGGTCGCCCGGGTGGTCCGCTACGGCGAGGCGGCACACGCCGACGTGCGGGCCGAGGACGTGACGCTGGACGACCGGGGGCGGCCCGCGTACACCCTGGTCACCCCGGAGGGGACCGCGCCGGTGCGGCTCGGGCTGACCGGCCGGCACCAGGTGTCCAACTCGCTCGCCGCCGCCGCGGTGGCCCGCGAGCTGGGCATGCCGCTGGCCGAGCTGGCCATCGCGCTGGGCGCCATGGGGCTGGTCTCCACCCGTCGGATGGACGTCTTCGAACGCGCCGACGGGGTGACCGTGATCGACGACTCGTACAACGCCAACCCCGCCTCGATGGCGGTCGCGCTGCGCGCGCTGACCGGCATCGGGCGGGAGCGGCGCACCGTCGCGGTGCTCGGCTACATGGCCGAGCTGGGTCCCTTCGAACGCGACGGGCACGCCGAGGTCGGCCGGCTCGCGGCCGAACTGGGCGTCGACCGGCTGCTCGTGGTGGGCGAGCCGGCCGCGCCGATCCACGAAGGCGCGACATCGGTAGGTGACTGGGGAGGAGAGTCGGTGCTGCTCACCGATCAGGCGGCGGCCGTCGAGGTGCTGCGGAGCGAACTACGGCCGGGCGACGTCGTCCTGGTGAAGGGCTCCCGGTACCGCACCTGGGAGGTGGCCGACGCGCTGCGCGCGGACGCCGCCGGCAACGGATCCGATCCGACGGCGACGGGGGGCGGCGCCGCATGAGGGCGGTCATCGTCGCCATCGGGGTGGCCTTCCTGGTCTCGCTGCTCGCCACCCCGATCGCGATCAAGGTGTTCGCCCGGCTGAAGGCCGGCCAGCCGATCCGGTCGAACCTCGGGCTCGCCAGCAACGAGGGCAAGAAGGGCACGCCGACGATGGGCGGCGTGGTGTTCATCCTGGCCACGGTCATCGCGTACGTGGCCGGGCACCTGGCGCTGACGACCCTGCCGGACGCGCAGATCGCCCAGGTCGAGCCGACGATCACCGCGCTGGTGCTGCTGGGGCTGATGGTCTTCTCCGGCGCGGTCGGCTTCATCGACGACTTCCTCAAGGTGCGCAAGCGGCACAGCGGCGGGCTCAACAAGCGGGGCAAGCTGCTTGGGCAGATCCTGGTCGGCGCGGTCTTCGGCGTCGTGGCGCTCTACTTCCCGAGCACCATGACCGACGCCTCGGGCGCGCAGACCAACACCGAGACCGTGGGCAGCACGACGCTCAGCTTCATCCGGGACATTCCGGCGCTCGACATCACCAAGATCGGCGCGGTGGTCCTCTTCATCTTCGTGGTGATGGCCGCGACCAACGGCGTCAACCTCACCGACGGCCTCGACGGCCTGGCCACCGGTGCCTCGGTGATGGTCCTCGCCGCGTACGCGCTGATCGCGTTCTGGCAGTACCGGCACTGGTGCGCCGACCCGAACTACACCCAGGACTACTGCTACGCCGTCCGGGACCCGCTGGAGATCGCGCTGATCGCCGGTGCGGCGGCCGGGGCCTGCGTGGGCTTCCTGTGGTGGAACACCTCGCCGGCGCGGATCTTCATGGGCGACACGGGCGCGCTGGGCCTCGGCGGCCTGATCGCCGGCATGGCGATGTCCACCCGGACGATCCTGCTGCTGCCGATCATCGGCGGCCTCTTCGTGATCATCACGATGTCCCTGGTGATCCAGATCATCTCGTTCCGCACCACCGGCAAGCGGGTGTTCCGGATGTCGCCGCTGCATCACCACTTCGAGCTCGCCGGCTGGAGCGAGGTCAACATCGTGGTCCGCTTCTGGATCATCGCCGGCATCGGCGTGGCCATCGCGCTGGGCCTGTTCTACAGCGAGTTCCTCGCGAACATGACCTGAGCCGGCCGGCAGTTTCCGCCGCGGGGCCCGGGTGGCGTCGGCCAGCAGTTCCACCGGCACGAGTTGGCGGATCAGGCCGCTGAGCAC
>NZ_JBEZEV010000153.1:0-6133 GCF_040649055.1 Micromonospora sp. NPDC049060 | reverse complement strand
GACCTCACCAACCACCCCACCACCACCCAACTCCTGCACCGCGTCCGCGACCTCACCCTCACCACCCTCGACCACCAGGACCTCCCCTTCGAACAAGTCGTCGAAGCCGTCAACCCCACCCGCAACCTCGCCCACACCCCCCTCTTCCAGGTCATGTTCGCCTGGCAGAACAACGAGGACGTGGACCTGGACCTGCCGGGTGTCGAGGTGACCGCGCTGCGCAGCCCGTGGACCAGCGCCAAGTTCGACCTCACCCTCTCCCTGGCCGAGCACGACGGCCGCATCACCGGCAGCCTCGAGTACGCCACCGCGCTCTTCGACGCCGCCACCGCCCAGCGGCACATCCGCTACCTACGCCACGTCCTCACCCAACTCGTCGCGCACCCCGACGAGCCGATCGACCGGCTGTCGCTGCTCGACCCGGCGGAGCGCCGTGACCTCCTCGCCGCCTGGGGCGACGCGAGCGCGTACCCGGTCGAGCGGACGATCCCCGGGCTGTTCGCGGAGCGGGTCGCCGCGGCGCCCGACGCGGTGGCCGTGACGTTCGAGGGCACCTCGCTCACCTACCGCGACCTCGACGCGCGCGCCAACCGGCTGGCCCACCACCTGCGCGCGCACGGCGTCGGCCCCGACACCCTCGTCGGGGTCTGCCTGGAACGCTCACCCGAGCTGGTCGTCGCCCTGCTGGCCGTGCTCAAGGCCGGCGGCGCGTACGTGCCGCTCGACCCCACCCATCCGGCGGAGCGCCTCGGCGAGCTGCTGCGCGACAGCGCCCCGGTCGCCGTCCTCGCCCACGCCGCGACCCGCGCCACCCTCGACGGCCTCACCGACGCGCCCCTCGTCGACCTCGACACCGACGCACACCGCTGGGCCGAGCACCCCACCACCGACCCCGACCCCGGCACCCGGCCCGACCACCTCGCCTACGTCATCTACACCTCCGGCTCCACCGGCCGGCCCAAGGGCGTCATGGTCGAGCACGCCAACGTGGTGCGGCTCTTCTCCGCCACGGCCGGGTGGTTCGGCTTCGGTCCGACCGACGTGTGGAGCCTCTTCCACTCCTTCGCGTTCGACTTCTCCGTCTGGGAGATCTGGGGGGCGCTGCTGCACGGCGGCCGGCTGGTGATCGTCCCCCGGCTGGTCAGCCGCTCCCCCGCCGACTTCCACCGGCTCCTCTGCGACGAGGGCGTCACCGTCCTCAACCAGACCCCCAGCGCGTTCCGCAGCCTGATCGCCGCGCAGGCCGACAGCACGCGGGCGCACCGGCTGCGTACGGTGGTCTTCGGGGGCGAGGCGCTGGACCCGACGATGCTGCGGCCGTGGTACGCGGACGCGCGCAACGGGCGCACCGAACTGGTCAACATGTACGGCATCACCGAGACCACCGTGCACGTGACCCACCGGCCGTTGACCCCGGCCGACACCGAGCGACCCGGCGTCAGCCCGATCGGGCGACCCATCGGGGACCTGCGGCTCTACGTGCTCGACGGGCGGGGGGAACCGGTGCCGCCCGGGGTCGTCGGCGAGCTCCACGTCGGTGGCGCGGGGGTCGCGCGCGGCTACCTCAACCGTCCCGCGCTGACCGCCGAACGCTTCCGGCCCAGCCCGTTCGTCGCGGGGGACCGGCTCTACGCCACCGGTGACCTCGTGCGCCACCGCCCCGACGGCGGTCTCGAATACCTGGGCCGCAACGACTCCCAGGTGCAGATCCGTGGCTACCGCGTCGAGCTGGGCGAGATCGAGGCCCGGCTGGCCGCCTGTCCCGGCGTACGCGACGCGGTGGTGACTGTCACGACCGACGCCACGGGCGAGCCGCGCCTGGTCGGCTACTACACCGCATCGGTGCGCCGGCTGACGGCCGAGGCGCTGCGGACCCGGCTGGCCGGCGTCCTGCCGGAACACATGGTCCCGGCCGCGTACGTGCGGGTCGCCGAGTGGCCGCTCACGCCCAACGGCAAGCTCGACCACCGGGCGCTGCCCGCACCCGACGGGTCCGCCTTCGCCGCCCGCCACTACACCGAGCCGGTCGGTCCGACGGAGACCGCCCTCGCCGCCATCTGGGCCGAGGTGCTCGGCGTCGAGCGGGTCGGCCGGCACGACAACTTCTTCGCGCTGGGCGGGCACTCGCTGCTGGCCCTGCGGGTGCTGGAACGGATGCGCCGCCAGGGCCTCTCCGCCGACGTACGCGCGCTCTTCGCCTCGCCGGTCCTGGCCGACCTGGCCGCCGCCGTGGGTGCCGGCGCGGACCGGGCCGACGCGACGCCGGAGCCGATCCCGGCCGGCTGCGACCGGATCACCCCGGACCTGCTGCCGCTGGTGGAGCTGAGCCAGCCGGAGATCGACGCGGTCGTCGCCACCGTGTCCGGCGGGGCGCCGAACGTGCAGGACGTCTACCCGCTGGCCCCGGTGCAGGAGGGGATGCTCTTCCACCACCTGATGGCCCGCGACCGCGACCCCTACCTGGTGACCACGGTCCTGCGCTTCGCCGACCGGGACCGGCTGGACCGCTACGCCGCCGCGCTGGAGGCGGTGGTCGCCCGGCACGACGTGCTGCGCACCGGCGTGGTGTGGCACGGGATCAACGAGCCGGTGCAGGTGGTGTGGCGCCGGGCGCCCCTGCCCGTGGAGGAGGTCACGCTCGACCCCGCGGGCGACGACCCGCTGCGGCAGCTCCGCGAGCACGTCGACAGGCGGTACGCCCGCCTCCCCCTCGACCAGGCCCCCCTGCTGCGGCTGCTGGTCGCACGGGACCCGCGCGACGGCGGGTGGCTGGCCGTGGAGCTGATCCACCACATCGTCGACGACAACACCTCGCTGAAGCAGCTGCGGGCCGAGGTCCGCGCGTACCTGGCCGGCGAGGGCGACCGGCTGCCGCCGCCGCTGCCCTTCCGCGACTTCGTGGCGCGGATCCGGCGCGGCGCCGACCGGGCCGAGCAGGAGAGCTTCTTCCGCCGGATGCTCTCCGACCTGGACAGCCCGACCGTGCCCTTCGGCCTGCGCGACATCCACGGCGACGGGCACACCATGCGCGACGCCCGGGTCTGGCTCGGTCCGGAGCTGACGCGGCGGCTGCGGCAGCGGGCCCAGGCCCTCCAGGTCGGGGTGACCAGCCTCTTCCACGTCGCCTGGGGGCAGGTGCTGGCCCGGGCCGCCGGGCGCCGGGACGTCGTCTTCGGCACCGTGCTCTCCGGGCGGATGGACGCCGGCGCGGGCAGCGACCGCGTCCTCGGGCCCTTCCTCAACACGCTCCCCCTGCGGGTCACCGTCGACGCCACCGGCGCCACCGAGTGCGTGCTGCGCACCCACGAGGCGCTGACCGGGCTGATCCGCCACGAGCACGCGTCGCTGGCGCTGGCCCAGTCGTGCAGCGGGGTCACGCCGCCGGCGCCACTCTTCACCGCCCTGCTGAACTACCGGCGCGCCGAGGTGCTGGCCGAGTCGGACGCCCCCGCGCCGGAACCCGACGCGGACGACCTCACCTACCTGGCCGCGCAGGAGCGCGGCAACTACCCGCTCGCGCTGGACGTCGACGACCTGCGCGACGACGTCGCGCTGACCGTCGCCGCCGCGGCCGGGGTGGCGCCCGACCGGGTCTGCGCGATGGTCGAGCGGGCCCTGGAGACGTTGGCCGACGCGCTGGAGCGGGCGCCGGACGCGCCGGTGGGCGGGCTCGACGTGCTGCCCCCCGCCGAGCGCCGCCGGCTCGTCGAGGAGGGCAACGACGCCACGGTGGCGTACCCGCCAGGGCGCTGCGTGCACCACCTCGTGGAGGCCCGGGCGGCCCGCGACCCGCAGGCGGTGGCCCTCGTCGACGGCGACGAGCGGCTCACCTACGGCGAGTTGAACACGCGGGCCAACCGGCTCGCCCACCACCTGCGCGCCCGCGGCGTCGGTCCGGACCGGCTGGTGGCGATCTGCGTCGAGCGGTCGCTGGACACCGTGGTGGGCCTGCTGGCGGTCCTCAAGGCGGGTGGCGCCTACCTCCCGCTCGACCCGGCCTACCCGGCCGAACGGCTCGCCGCCATGCTGCGCGACAGCACGCCGGTGGCGGCGCTGACCCACGGCCCGGCCCGCGAGCGGCTGCGCGCCGCGCTGGCCGGGCTCGACACCCCGGTGATCGACCTGGACCTCGACGCGGCGGCCTGGGCGGAGCTGCCGGTGACCGACCCGGCCGTCGACGGGTTGGGCGCGCACCACCTGGCGTACGTCATCTACACGTCCGGCACCTCCGGCACCGCCAACGGGGTGCTGGTGGAGCACCGGCAGCTGATGGCCGTGGCCGCCGCCTGGGAGCGCCTGTTCGACCTGCGTCCCGGCCTGGTGCACCTGCAGATGGCAAGCTTCTCCTTCGACGTCTTCACCGCCGACGTGGTGCGGGCGCTCGGCTTCGGCGGGCGGTTGGTGCTCTGCCCGCGGCCGCTGCTGCTGGACAGCGCGGGCCTGTACGCCCTGCTGCGCCGCCACGACGTGGACTTCGCCGACTTCGTGCCGGCGGTGCTCAACCCGCTGCTGGAACACCTGGAGGCGACCGGCGGCAGCCTCGCCGGGTTGGAGACGGTGGTCTGCGGCTCGGACGCCTGGACCGCCGCGAACGCCGCCCAACTCCGGGCCCTCTGCGGCCCGCGGGTGCGGATCGTCAACGCGTACGGCGTGACCGAGGCGGCCGTCGACAGCACCTGCCACCTGCTCCCGGCGGACGGCCTCGCCGGGGCGACCTGCCTGCCGATCGGCCGGCCGCTGCCGAACGTACGCGTCTACCTGCTGGACGCCGAGGGCGAGCCGGTCCCGGACGGGGTGGTCGGCGAGATCCACATCGGCGGCGCGGGCGTGGCGCGCGGCTACCTGAACCGGCCCGAGCTGACCGCGCGGCGCTTCCGCGCCAACCCGTTCGTGCCAGGCGAGCGGCTCTACCGCACCGGTGACCTGGGTCGCCGCCTGCCGGACGGCGAACTGGAGTTCCTGGGCCGCGACGACTTCCAGGTGAAGATCCGGGGCTTCCGCGTAGAACTGGGCGAGATCGAGTCGCGGCTGGCGGCGACCGAGGGCGTCCGGGAGGCCGTGGTCGTGGCGCGCCCGGACGCCGGCGGCCAGCAGCGGCTCGTCGCGTACGTGCTGGGCGGGGAGGCGCCGGACGCCGCGCGGCTGCGGGACCGGCTCGCCGCCCAACTGCCGGAGCACATGGTGCCGTCGGCGTACGTCCGGCTGGCCGCGTGGCCGCTGACGCCCAACGGCAAGCTCGACCGGGCGGCGCTGCCGGCACCGGACGGGGAGGCCTTCGGCCAGCGCGGGCACGTCGAGCCGGTCGGCCTGCTGGAGACCATGGTCGCCGGCGTCTGGGCCGAGGTGCTGGGGATCGAGCGCGTCGGCCGGCACGACGACTTCTTCGCCCTGGGCGGCCACTCGCTGCTCGCCATGCGGCTGGTGTCCAGGATCCGGCAGGTGCTGGGGCGGGAGGTCTCCCCGGCGGCGCTCTTCGCCGCGCCGGTCCTCGCCGCCTTCGTCGCCCGGCTGACGCCGGACGGCCGCGACGTGCTGCCCCCGATCCGCCCGGTCGACCGGGCCGGTGCGCTGGAGCCCTCCTTCGCGCAGCGGCGGTTGTGGTTCCTGGAACGCCTCGGCGGTCTCGGCCACGCCTACCACATGCCCCTCGCCCTGGAGTTGGCCGGCTGGCTCGACCACGACGCCCTGCGGGCGGCCCTGGACGCCCTGGTCGCCCGGCACGAGGCCCTGCGCACCCGGCTCGTGCCCGCCGGCTCCGACGTCCACCAGCACGTCGACCCGCCCGGCACCGGCTTCACCCTGCACACGCACGACCTCACCGGGGCGCCCGACGCCGCCGCCCGGCTGGCCCGGCTCCAGGACGAGGAGTTCACGGCCCCGTTCGACCTGACCGCCGGTCCCCTGATCCGGGGCCGCCTGGTCACCCTCGCCCCGGACCGGCACGTCCTGCTCGTCACCATGCACCACGTCGTGTCCGACGGCTGGTCCATCGGCGTCCTGACCCGCGAGCTGGGGGCGCTGTACACCGCGCACCACCGCGGCGAACCCGACCCCCTGCCGCCCCTGCCCGTGCAGTACGCCGACTACGCCGCCTGGCAACGCCAATGGCTCACCGACGGCACCCTGCAACGCC
>NZ_JBEZEV010000152.1:0-6153 GCF_040649055.1 Micromonospora sp. NPDC049060 | reverse complement strand
GGCAGCCCGGCCTCGGCGATCGTGTTCCGGTAGCCGACGAGGCGCTCGATGCCGCCCACCATGTCCTGTGGGCCGGCGATGGTGGCCGGGCGGTCCGAGCCGCCCGGGGCGTTCGCGGCGGGCCCGAGCCGCCCGCCCGCGCCCGCACCGGCCGTCGTGCCCGGGGCCCGGCGCGACCCGACGAGTCGGGAAGGACCCCGTCCCGGGGTCCTCCCCGCGTCCGAGAGGATGACCGCATGAGTGTCCTGTTCACCCCGCTGACCCTGCGCAGCGTGACCCTGTCCAACCGGATCGCCCTGGCGCCGATGTGCCAGTACACCGCCGGCCCGGACGGCCTGCCCACCGACTGGCACCTCGTGCACCTGGGCGCCCGGGCGGTCGGCGGCGCGGGCCTGGTGATGACCGAGGCCACCGCCGTACTGCCCGAGGGGCGGATCAGCCCCCAGGACACCGGGCTCTGGTCCGGGGCGCACGTCGACGCCTGGCGGCCGGTGACCGCCTTCGTCGCCGCGCACGGCGCGGTGCCGGTCGTGCAGCTCGCGCACGCCGGGTTCAAGGCCTCGACGTACCGCCCGTGGGCGTCCCGGCGGGGCGGGGTGCCCGACGCCGAGGGCGGCTGGACCCCGGTCGGCCCGGGGTCCACGCCGTTCGTGCCCGACTACCGGGTGCCGACCGCGCTGGACGAGGCGGGCATCGCCGGCGTCGTCGAGGCGTTCGCGGCGGGGGCCGGCCGGGCGGTCGACGCCGGGTTCGCGGCAGTGGAGATCCACGCCGCGCACGGCTACCTGCTGCACGAGTTCCTCTCCCCGCTGACGAACCACCGCGACGACGGCTGGGGCGGGGACCGCTCCGGCCGGATGCGGCTCACCCTGGAGGTGGCGCGGGCGGTCCGTGCGGCGGTCGGCGAGGACGTGCCCGTACTGACCCGCATCTCGGCCACCGACTGGGAGCCGACGGGCTGGACGGCCGAGGACAGCGTGGTACTCGCCGGCGAACTGGCCGCCGCCGGGGTGGACCTGGTCGACTGCTCCTCGGGCGGCGCGTCGGCCACCGCGACCATCCCGGTCGGCCCGGGCTACCAGGTGCCGCTGGCCGCCCGGGTACGCCGGGAGGCGGGCGTGGCCACCGGCGCGGTCGGCCTGATCGTCGAGCCGGAGCAGGCCGAGGAGATCGTCGCGTCCGGCGACGCCGACCTGGTCCTGCTCGGGCGGGAACTCCTGCGGGACCCGTACTGGCCGCACCGGGCCGCCGCCAAGCTCGGCGCCACCCCCACCTGGCCCGCCCAGTACGCCCGCGCCACCTGACCCACCCCGCCCCCGGCCCCGGCCCGGCCCCTGCCGGGTCGGGTCAGCCGGCCAGGTGGGACCAGTGGGGTTCCAGGTCGCGCCAGGGGCCCTGGGCGGCGACCGTGCCGGAGCGGAGGACCACGACGTGGTCGGCCCGGACCAGGGCGGCGCGCTTCGAGGTCGAACCCACCACGGTCACGCCGTGCTCGCGTAGCGCCTGCCACAGCGCCAGCTCGGTGGTGACGTCCAGCGCCGAGGACACGTCGTCGGCCACCAGCAGCTCGGTACGGGGGGCGAGCGCCCGGGCCAGCGCGAGGCGCTGCAACTGCCCGCCCGAGAGCCGGGTGCCCTTGTGCCCGATCAGCAGCCCGAGCCCGCCGCCGGCCGCCGCCAGGTCGTGGTCGAGCTGGGCGGTCGACACCGCCGCCGCGGCGTCCACCTGGTGGCCGAGGGTGATGTTGTCGGCCACCGTGCCGGAGAGCACCCGGGGCAGCTGGCCGACGTAGCCCACCTGGTGGGGGCGCAGGAACAGCTCCGGCTCGGTGACGGGGTCGCCGTTCCAGGTCAGCCGGCCGGTGTGCGGGGCGATGCCGGCCAGCGCCCGCAGCAGCGACGACTTGCCCGAGCCGACCGGGCCGACGACCAGCACCAGCTGACCGCGTTCCACCGTCAGGTCGACGTCGCGTACGGCCACCGTCCCGTCGGTGTGCCGGACGCCGAGGCCGGTCAGCTCCAGCCGGCGCAGCGGGTGCCGGGGCGGCACGACGGGCGCCGGGGCGGTCCCCGCGCCGAGGTCCACCCCCGGCACCGCCGCCGAGTACGCCTCCACGCCGGTCATCGCCACCGTCCGCCGGGTCCACACCCGCGCCGACGGGATCTGCGAGATCAGCGAGGCCGTCGTCCACGCGAACCAGCGGGCCGCGGCCAGGGTGGCGACCGCGACCAGGGTGGCGCCGGCCGAGAGCTGCCCGGCCAGGAAGAGCGCCCACGCGCCGATCGGCAGCAGGCCGCTGACCAACGATGGGGTCGAGCGGGACCAGACCTGCACGGAGATCTCCCGGCGTTGCCGGTCGCTGCGCACCACGTCGAGGTCCGCCAGGTGGGCCAGCACCGGGCGGGTAGCCCCGGCGAGCTTGACCGTACGGGCGGCCGACAGCGAGGAGACCAGCGCGGTGGCGAACGCGGCCCGCGCCGCGACGGTGGCCCGCGCCGACCGTTCCAGGTGGGGGCCGAACAGCGTGGCGGCGAGGCCGGAGACGAGCATCGTGCCCGCGAAGAAGAGCCCCGGCACCACGCTGCCGGTGACGGCGGTCATCGCGACCAGGAGCAGCAGCGAGAGCCCCTGGTCCATCAGGTTGTCGGCGAGCTGCACCACCCGCTCGGTGTCGCCGCCCTGGGCCACCACCTCCGCCGGCGTGTGCCGGCTGACCCGGCGCGGTCCGGTCTGGCCGTGCACCAGGCGCAGGCTGATCCGCAGCATCTGCCGGACCCACCACTGCGGGAAGCGCAGACCGTTGAGGTACGGCACCGGCAGGGTCACCAGCAGGCCGACGACGATCCCCAGCGCCGGCTTCCACGGGTCGCCGGTGCCGTCGACCACGTCCGCCCAGAGCCACGGCAGCACCGGCCCCTCCAGCCCGAGGAGCACGAGCAGCAGGAACAACGCCAGCGAGGCCAGCCCGTAGCGCGCGTCGTTGAGGCACAGCCGCAGGATCTCCCGCAGTCCGCGCAGCCCCCGCGGGGACGTCGGCTCCGGCTCCCCGAGGGCTGCGGACCCGCCCTGACCCGCCCGGCCGTCGGCCGACCCGACCGGCTCCGTCGGGGTCGCGGGGGCCGCCCCGACCGGCGGCACGGCCGTGGGCGTGGCCGGCGGGACGGCCGGCGGGCCGACCGGGGGCGTCGCCGTCGGGAGGGCCTCGTCCGGGCCGGTGGTCGGCCACGGGTCCGACGGGCCGGTCAGCAGGTCGACCCCGCCGGAACGACCGCACGGCGCCGCGTGGGCGTACGCGGTGGCGTGGCTGGTGGCGAGCAGTTCGGCGAAGCGTTCCGAGGAGTCCAGCGGCCCGGCCTCCACGACCGCGCCGTCGGCCATCACCACCACCTCGTCGCAGCGGCGTACGGAGGAGAGGCGGTGGGCGATGACGATGCCGATCCGGTCCCGCAGCAACCGCTCGGTGGCCTGCTGCACCCGCGCCTCGGTCACCGGGTCGAGGCGGGCGGTGGCCTCGTCGAGGATCACCACGTGCGGGTCGCGCACCAGGATCCGGGCGAAGGCGACCAGCTGCTCCTGGCCGGCCGAGAGCACGTGCCCGCCGTCGCCCAGCCGGGTGTCCAGGCCGGCGGGCAGCTCGGCGATCCAGCCGTCGAGCCCCAGCTCGCGCAGCGCCCGGGCGGCGGCGTCGAGCAGGTCCGGATCGAACAGCGCGACGTTCTCGGCGAGGGTCCCGGCGAGGATCTCGGTGCGCTGGGGCACCACGGCGATCCACCGGCGCAGCGCCTCGACGTCGAGGTCGCACACGTCGTCGCCGGCCAGGAAGACCGTGCCGGGCGGCACGTCGACGGCCCGGGTGAGCACCTTCGCCAGGGTGGACTTGCCGGAGCCGGTCCGGCCGACCAGCGCGTACGAGCGGCCCCGGGTGAAGGTCAGGTCGACGTCGTGCAGCGCGGGACCGCGCCCGTCGTCGGCACCCCCGTAGCGGAAGGTGAGGCCCCGCACCACGAGGTCGCCCTCGTTCGGGGCGGCCCCGCCCACGGGCTCCTGCCGGGAGCCCGCCAGCAGCTGCACCCGCCCCCACGCGCCGAGGGCGTACTGGAGTTCGGGGACCATCCGGCTGACGTGCTCGACGGTCATGCCGAAGCCGATGGCCAGCAGCCAGATCGCGGTGAGCCGGGCGCCGTCGACCCGGCCGGTGACCAGCGCCCACGCGCCGCCGAGCACCACGGCCGCGATACCGGCCCGGATGACGCCGGCGGCCACAGTGGTGACCTGGGCGGACATCCGCCACACGCGCACCCCGCGACTGAGCACCTCGGCGGCCCGCCGGGCGTAGAGGCGCAGCACGTACGGCCGGGCCAGGCTGGTGCGTACGTCGTCCTGGCCGTGGATGGCCTCCTCCATCACCGCGGCGAGGTCGGACCAGGCCTCCTCCTCGGCCATCCGGGCCGGGCCGATCCGCGCGGTGGGCTTGCGCAGGCCGACGGCCAGCAGCACGGTCAGCAGCAGCATCCCGAGGCCGGCCGGCCACCACACCGCGAGGGCGACGACGGTCGACAGCACGCCGGCGCCGAGGCCCTGCGCGATCCGTACGCCCTGGTTGCGCACCGCGGCGGCGACCTGGTAGACGTCGCCGTCGATGCGGTCGAGCAGCTCGCCGACCGGGGTGGTCTCCAGGGTCGGCAGGTCCTGCCCGAGCGCGACCCGGCACAGCCGGCGCCGCACGTCGGCGGACCAGTCGGCGGTCAGCCCGGCCATCAGCAGGCTCACCGCGAGGTCGGTGAGGACGGCGGCGACCAGCGCCACGGCGAGCAGCGCGAAGAACCCGGCGGCGCGGTGCACCAGGACGGGGCCGGCCAGCGCGGCGGCGGCCGCCTGGCCCCCGGCGCCGAGCACGATCAGGCAGGTCACGATCGCCATTCGGCGGGGCGAGGTGGCCCACAGGTCCCGGAGCAGACGCATGACGGAGTCCCTTCTCCGCAGACCGGGGCGGAGTATCCAGCCTGGTCGGTGGAGCCGGCCGGCTCAACGCATTTACCGGCCGTTCACCTGGCCGGAGCCCGGTGCGTGGGCCACGCCGGCCGGGAGCCGCCCGCGCGGACGCCGCGAAGGGCGGCTCAGAACGGACGCCGCGAAGGGCGGCTCAGAAGAGCACGGTGGCGAGCGTGCCGACCGGGCGGAATCCGCAGCGCTCGTAGACCCGGCGGGCCGGCAGGTTGAAGTCGTTGACGTAGAGGCTGACGGTCGGGGCGACCCGCAGCAGCGCGTCGCGCACCACCGCCGCCATGGCCGCCGACGCGATGCCCCGGCCCCGCCACTCGGGGGCCACCCAGACGCCCTGCACCTGGGCGGTCCGGCGGGTCACCACCGCCAGCTCGGCCTTGAACACCACCCGGCCGTCGACGAACCGGGCGTACGCCCGCCCGGTCCGGACCAGGTCGGTGACCCGCCGCCGGTAGCCGCGCCCGCCGTCGTCGGCGAGCGGCGAGACGCCGACCTCCTCGGTGTACATCGCCACCGCCGCCGGGAAGAGCCGGTCGACCTCGCTGGCGCGTACCCGCCGCACCTCCGGGTCCGCCCGCAGCGCCGGCAGCGCGTCGGTCGCCAGCAACGGCTGGTTGGGGCGTACGTCCCGGGCCGGCCCCCAGACGGCGGAGAGGCGGTCCCAGAGGCCGAGCACGGCGTCGGCGCGGCCCACGATCGACGAGCAGAGCCGCTCCTCGCCGGCGAGCAGGTCGGCGTAGGCGGCGACGGCCGGCTCGGTGGCGAGCACCGGGGTCAGGTTGCCGCCCAGCCAGCAGATCGACTCCAGGTTGCGGCGGCTGCCGTAGCCCAGCACCCGTCCCTCGGCGCGCCACCAGGCCAGGCCACGCGCCGTGATCCGCTCGGCGACCTGCGCGCCCGCGAACGGGTCGAGGTCGAGCAGCCGCTCGACCGCGCGGCGCTCCGACTCCCCCAGTTGGCGTACCGGCACCGTCAGCACGGCTACCAGCCTGCCAGATCCGCCCGGTGCCGCGCCGGTCGAGTGACCAGTGGGACGCCTGCACCGTGACGGGACCATCGGAGCACACCCATGCGCTTCTCCGTACTCGGCAGCACCGAAGTCACCAACAACGGCCACCACCTCGAACTCGGCGGAATCCGCCAACGCGC
>NZ_JBEZEV010000151.1:0-6194 GCF_040649055.1 Micromonospora sp. NPDC049060 | reverse complement strand
CTGGCAGCTGGACGCCGGTGGCGGCGCGGAGCCGGTTGCGCAGCTCCACGGCCGTCATCGAGTCGAAGCCGACCTCGCGGAACGCCCGGTCGGGCCCCCGGCCCCCTGCGGCCGGGGGCGACGCGGCCGGGGTGGACGCCCTTCGTACGCTGACGACCATGACGAGACGCACGCTGGTGGCCGTCCTCGGCGGCTCCGCCGCGCTGCTGCTGGTGGTCGTCGTCGGGTGCGTGGGGGCCGCGATCCGGGCCGTCGACAACGACCCGGGCGACACGCCCGAGTGCCGGGAGAGGGTGCGCGCCGAGGAGGCGAAGGTGCGCACCAACCGGTGGGCTCCGCCCGAGCAACTGCCCGACCTCGGCGACTACCTGGAGATCCACTGGCAGGTGCGTTCCCTCTCGGGCGAGCCGTGCGGCCGCGCGCCGGGCCCGGTGGACTGGGCGTACCAGGGCGTGGTCCGGCTGCGTCTGGCGGACGCGCGGACGCTGGCGCAGCGGTACGGCTTCGCGCCGTACGCGTCCGCCGAGCCGGACCAGGCGCCCCTCACCAGCCCGGCGGACGCGTGGCCCGCTCTCGCGCCGTACCTGCCGGCCGCGCCCAGATGGCGGCACAGCCGGGCGTACGACGAGGCGACCCCGTCCATCCGGTGGCGGACCGCCTTCCTGGACGTCGAGCACCGGACGCTCTTCTTCAGGCTCCAGGACCACTAGCCGCCCGGGCGTGTGTCCTTCGCCCGACCGGCCGGTCACCTGTCCGACCTCCCGGCCGGGCACCTCTCGCCGAGGGTCAGCGCAGCGCGCGCCAGAGCAGGTAGAGCCCGATCGACGTGCCGAAGACCACGATCAGCACCTTCAGCACCACCGGCGGCAGCCGGCGCACCAGCCGCGCGCCGGCGTACCCGCCGACCAGCGTCGCCGGCGCGACGACCGCGACGGCCGCCCAGTTCACCGGCCCGAACAGCGCGAACACCACCAGCGTGGTCAACCCGACCAGGGCGGAGAGCAGGTTCTTGAGCGCGCTCACCCGCGCCAGCGTCGCGTCCAGCACCAGGGCCAGACCCGCCACCAGCATCACCCCGAGCGCCGCGCCGAAGTAGCCGCCGTACACCGCGCCGACGGCGACCATGGCCTGCACGGTGACCGTACGGCGGTGCGGCGCCAGGTCGCGCGGATGCCCGACGAGCCGGCGCAGCGGATCCTGGAACGCCAGCACCGCCGTCGCCCCGAGCACCAGGAAGGGCACCACCAGCTCGAACGCCCGGGCCGGCGTGGCCAGCAGCAGCAGGGCGCCGGCGATCGTGCCGACGATCGTGGTGGGCACCAGCGTGGCCAGCATCCGCCGGGGCGGCAGGTCCTGCCGGCTGCCCGCCACGCTCGCCACGTACCCCGGAAAGACCGCGACCGAATTGCTCACGTTGGCCGGCACCGGCGGCAGGCCTACCGCGATCATCGCCGGAAAGGTGATGAGCGAGCCCCCGCCGGCCACCGCGTTGACCGTGCCCGCGGCGAGACCGGCGGCGAGCAGCAGCGCGGCGTCGGAGACATCCATGGTCACCAGAGGCTAGTACCCACCTCCGGCAGAACGGGTGCCGGTCGGCCCCGGGGTGGCAATGGGTGCGGCCGTGGCGTCGTTAGGATGGATGCGCGACGGACGAGTCGACCGGGCGGTCGCGTCGGCGGGCTCCGGCCCGCCGCCGAGGAACGTCCGGACTCCACAGGGCAGGGTGGTTGCTAACGGCAACCCGGGGCGACCCGCGGGACAGTGCCACAGAAAACAGACCGCCGGCCCCATCGGGGACGGTAAGGGTGAAACGGTGGGGTAAGAGCCCACCA
The DNA here is from genome assembly GCF_040649055.1 of Micromonospora sp. NPDC049060. Classification (NCBI taxonomy): domain Bacteria; kingdom Bacillati; phylum Actinomycetota; class Actinomycetes; order Micromonosporales; family Micromonosporaceae; genus Micromonospora; species Micromonospora sp. NPDC049060. Next base: position 4,362 of record NZ_JBEZEV010000151.1, on the reverse strand, counting down.
GCACCCCGGGTGACCGGGGTGGCTCGGTAAACCCCACCCGGAGCAAGGCCAAGCAAGGGCCGTCACCAGAGATGATGACGACCCGGCGCAGACGCTTGAGGGCTGCCCGCCCGATGTCTGCGGGTAGGCCGCTCGAGCCTGCCGGCGACGGCAGGCCTAGATGGATGGCCGCCGCCGACGCGAGCCCCTCGGGGCGCGCGCCGGTCACAGAATCCGGCGTACAGGTCGACTCGTCCGTCGCCCACCAGCTCAGAGACCTGATCACGGCTCTGAGCTGGTTCTATGTTCGGGCGTCGATGGTCGTTCTTGGTCAACATTGGCCGGCGTTTGACGCCCTGAGGACGCCCTGACGCCCTGGAGACGCCCTGAGCGCGGGCTCAGTTGACCTTGCCTCGAGCCGGGCGGGCTGCGTTGCTGTGGGGCCTTTCCGGGGCGGGTGGTCGGGGCTTCGGAGCGGGGCCAGCGGTTGCGGGGGAGGCCGGGCAGTCCTGGCGGTGGAGCTGGTGCCGCGACCCGGTGACTCGGTGGCAAGCCAGTCCCGGGGTTGGACTGGCGCGGCAGCCGGAAGCCCCGACCACTCGACCAGGCCGACCCGCCGGCTTCCGACACGGCCTCGCTGAGGCTGCTTCCTGGGTGTGGTGGGGGCGGTGTCCCGGCGGCTGTCGGTGGCTTCCCGCCCCGGCGCCGTAGGCGGCCGGGGCGGCTTGCCGCCGGCCGGGCTTGCCGCCCCGCACCGCGCGGAGCGCGGTGCCTTGATCCTAATGAGAATGATTCGGCAGTGCTGTCGGATCACATGTCGGATCACATGTCGCTCTCGGGTCAGTAACTGGCTCCGGTCCGTCGTACCTCGCCCCGCTGAGGGTCGCCCCATCGAAGCTCGCCTTACCGCTGAACGTCACCCCGCCGAACCCAGCGTCGCGGCTGAACGTCGCTTTGTTGAACCTGGCGTCGCGGCTGAACGTCGCTTTGTTGAACCTGGCGTCGCGGCCGAACGTCGCCTCCTCGAACCCGGCGTCGCGGCTGAACGTCGTCCCGACAAACCTGGCGTCACGTTTGAACGTCGCTTCGTCGAACCAGGCGTCGCCGCTGAACGTCGTCCCGACAAACCTGGCGTCACGTTTGAACGTCGCTTCGTCGAACCAGGCGTCGCGGCTGAACGTCGCCTTGTCGAACCTGGCGTCGCCGCTGAATGTCGCCATGTCAAACCAGGCGTCGCCGCTGAACGTCGCGTTGCCGAACCTGGCGTCGCGGCTGAACGTCGCCTTGTCGAACCTGGCGTCGCCGCTGAACGTCGTCTCGTTGAACCTGGCGTCGCCGCTGAACGTCGCCTCGTTGAACCTGGCGTCGCCGCTGAACGTCGCGTTGCCGAACGTGGGGCTATTGGCAAAGTGGGTCTTGATGAAGGTGGCGTTGTGGAGGTGACAGCCAGTGAGGTCGAGGTCGATGAGGACGGCTTCGGTGAGGTCGAGCGTCATCTGTGGGCCCCAGTACAAGGCGTGGGGTTCTCCTTCTGGGGTTGCTGGTCGCAGGTGGCGGGCGAGGATGCGTTGGGCGGCGAGGCGAACCTGACGTTCTTCCCTGGGGTCCACAGCGGGTTTGTCGCTCTCACCGGCGGCAGCCGGTGGTGCGGCTGGGGCAGGGTCTTCTGAGGGGGGTTGGGCGGCGGGCATGGGGGTGGGCTGGTAATCGGGTGGGGTGTAGGGCATGCGCAGGTAGGCGCAAATCACCTCAACGATGCTCTGTCGGTGGGCGGGGTTGTCCTGGGCGAGGCGTTCCAGGGCGTACAGGCCCGCGAGCCGGACCGGGGCCTTGTCCGAGCCCAGCTGGTCGGCGGCCTTGACGTACAACTCGGTGACCCGTTTCTCCCCGGCGTCGTACTCGGTGGCCTGCTGGGTGCGCTCGGCCAACTGCTGTCGTCGAAACGCCAGCAGCAGCGCGAACGCCCCGGTCACCGCCGCGCCGATGGTCAAGCCCGTGCGGATGGACTCCACGCGCAGCCGTGCCCGCTGCACCCCGTCGCCCACCGCCGGCACCGAACCCTGCAACCAGGCCACCGCGGCCCAGGTGACCACCCCCACCAGGACCACCCCGACCGGGATCACCCACGACCGCAGAGGCCGCACCTGCCGATCCGGCGGCGTCGGCGCGGCAGACACTTCATGCCTCCGATCGTCCCGCCGCCAAAGCAGCACCCCCGCGACCAGCACCGCCAGGCCTACCGCCACCGGCACCAGCACCGGCCACCCGGAAGCCAGGACACCCCACCACGACCGGGGAACCAACACCAGCACGACCGACAGCAGAACCAACCCGCCGACCGCCATCAAAGCAACACTCAACCTTCTCGTCACACTGTGGAATCATGCCCGTGCATGGCAATACGTCGCGCCCCCCTTTCGGCCGACGCACCACCCCCAGCTCGTGCGTGGCATCGAAGGCCAAGGGCCGCAAATTGCTATCTCAGTTCCCTGTACCGCCCGTTGCACGTCATCTGGCGGAACTGGTCGCACATCAGCTAACGGATGAATCTTGGCAGAGTTTAGCCGATCCGTGTCGTTTATCCGACTTGATAGTCGGCATGGCTCAGGCTTGGAGATAGGGTTCTAAGCCGCCGAATTGCATCGGTGCGCTTAGTGGGATAAACGAATCGGGATTTATGAACATTCTGTCGCAGGTGGTCCCCGGTCTACGTGACACGCGCACGCCATTTTCTGTGGGGCTGCTCTGGTCTGGTACGTTATGGTTAATTTTCTTTCTGATTCCGGAGCAGGATTGGCGAAGTCCACAGATTAAATCCGTCGCAGAGCCACTTCGGGATCTTCCCGATCAAATTCTGCTCACTTTTGGTATATTCTTAATCTACTTACTGGGCATCTTGCTGGAGATGTTGAGTAAAATCTTCTGGGGGTTGTGCATATTAGCCTCGGCGCTTTTCATTATTGGCGCTCTCTTCTTCACGTTCCGCACCACTAGGGCCGCAGTTTCGCTCAGCCTGCTCCTTCTGGTCGCATTCGTTTCCTACGTCGCTCTAGCTGCGTCGAGACTGCGGCGGAAGCTTCAAGATGAGCCATACCAAAAAGTTCTGGAAGACACAACCTTCCAAATACTCGAGTCTGCCGGGGGGCGGATTGCTGGATTTTTTCGACAAGTTCGGGAAATCGCAGAGCCAGATTACGGAAACTTTCAAGAACTACTTAAGGCTGATCTTGAACTGGCGTTCGGAGAGAATCGAGACATTCTCAACAATGCCCTCGAAGTTATGACTCCAGCCACTCTGGGTAGAGCCGTTGAAGCAACAAATGTTAGCAACCAGGACCTCTATGTGTTCGCTGAGGGCAATGAAAAGCCAAAGATTGCCCGGGCGAATGACGCATCCCTGTTGAAATTCTATATCCGGAGCGAACCCCGAATCGCTCAGCTTGCGCGTCAGGCAATGAAGCAGAAGCTGAAGGAAGAGCCGACGGCCCAAATTGAGTTCGCTACTACTGTATTTAACCTAGCAGCTCAGCGGGACCGACTTCGTGCGCGGATGGAGCAGGCTGAGGTGGCACTCCGCGTAAATTATAAGGAACTTTACAATGAGATTGACCGCATCCGGTCGGAAGGGGATTTTCGGAAGGGTGTCGCCTGGCCGCTGGCGGCCTTCTCGATTTCATCGGTCTTGACCGTATACGATTTCCTTGGCTTTAGGGTCACTGATAGTGTGGCGGTGCTGCTGGTTATCGCCGCATTGGTGTCGGCTATGATGATCTACTCAGCTGGTGCAGGCCGCACTCGGCGTGCGAACCAGTTGCTGTACGCTTGCCTGTTGCAGAATCTGGTAGGCGTAACAAGAGAGAAGCTTTACGGTGACGAGCTGTTTATTCCACTTGAACGCCCCCGGATCGAACGAACGCCAGAAATTAGAAGAAAAGTCAAGGAAATTCTGCGTCAAGCAGCTCTGCGTGAATTGGATCGGGTTGCGTCGAGAATTAAACCTAAATCGCCACAAAGCGCTTTGGAGTCCTCGCCTGATCTGAGAGATTCTGATCTTCTCGGGCAATTGGGTGGCAGGGATGCAGGCAAGGCTACTCGCGATCACGGCTAGTGCGTTCAGGTGATTCGTTTCCGTCGTAATATTCCTTGCAGTGTGCATGCGAATCTGGGGCTGCTAGTCGGACCTGAGGGACGTCGGAGCTGGTGCTTTTTCTCTGGCGGAACTGATGCCTTATCGAGAGGTTTAGGTGCTTATGTGCCCCGGTTTGCGAATTGATTTCAATTCTGGCGTCCTAAGAGCGTGTCTCAGGTGGTGAGTTTGAGGTAGCGCTTGTGGCAGGTGAGAGCGGCGGCGAGGGTGACGAACGCGCAGTAGAGGCTGGCTGA
>NZ_JBEZEV010000150.1:0-6367 GCF_040649055.1 Micromonospora sp. NPDC049060 | reverse complement strand
TCGCCGCCGCGTCCCCGATGCCGGGTGGCGGCCCCGCCGTCGTGGGTTCCGCGTCAGCGGCGCGCCGGCGCCTCCCGACCGGCGGCGTCCACCGCGACCTGGTCGAAGGCCGGAGCACCGTCGACGGCGTCGGCGGCCACGGCCGTCGACCTGGCGGGATCGGGCAGGTCCAGGCTGCTGCGCAGGCCGACCGGCTTCAACAGGACCGCGGCGATGATGCCGACGACGGCGATCGCGGCGGAGATGAGGAAGATGTGGCCGGTGGCGTCCCCGTACGCCGCGCGGACGATCTGCTGGACCGCGCCGGGCATGGCGTCGAGGTTCAGGCTGCCCGCTCCCGCGCTGCCGGAGGCGGGGATGCCGGCGCCGGAGAGGTCGGCGGTGATCTGGTCGGTCACCCGTCGGGCGAGGACCGCGCCGAGCACCGACACGCCGATCGTGCCGCCGAGCGAGCGGAAGAACGCGACGGTCGAGCTGGCCGCGCCGATGTCCCGGAGCGAGACGGTGTTCTGCACGGCGAGGACGAGGTTCTGCATCGTCATGCCGACCCCGACGCCGACGATGAACATGGCCACGCCGACCAGCACCAGCGAGGTCTCGTGGTCGATGGTGCCGAGCAGGGCGAACCCGATGACGAGCACGATCGCGCCGAACACGATGTACGGCTTGATCTTCCCGGTCTTCGTGATCAGCCGGCCGGCGATGATCGACGATCCGAGGACGCCGGCCATCATCGGGATGGTGAGCAGCCCGGCCTCGGTCGGGCTGTAGCCGCGGCCGATCTGGAAGTACTGGCCGAGGAAGACGGCGCCGCCGAACATCGCCATGCCGACCGCCAGGCTGCCCAGGATGGCCAGGGCGGTGGTCCGCTGGCGGACGAGATCGAGCGGAACGACCGGCTCGTCCACCCGGGACTCCACCCAGACGGCCAGGGCGAGCAGCGCGACCGCACCGCCCACCATGGCGGCGGTCTGCCAGGAGGCCCAGGCGAACGAGTCGTCGACGAAGGAGATCCAGATGAGCAGCACGCTGACGCCGGCGGCGATCAGGGCCGCGCCCAAGTAGTCGATCTTGACGTTCTCGCGGCGGACCGTCGGCAGGCGCAGGGTGAACTGGAGGAGGACCAGCGCGATGGCGGCGACGGGGACCCCGACGAAGAAGCACCAGCGCCAGCCGAGCCAGGACGTGTCGACGATGAGCCCGCCCAGCAGCGGGCCGCCGACCGTCGCCACCGCCATCACGCCACCGAGGTAGCCGTTGTACCGGCCGCGCTCCCGGGGCGGGATCATCGCGGCGATGGCGACCTGGACGAGGGCCTGGAGGCCGCCGACGCCGATGCCCTGGAACGCGCGGGCGGCGATGAGCTGGCCGGCCGTCTGGGCGAAGCCGGCGATCACGGAGCCGACCAGGAAGACGACGATGGCGACCTGGACCAGGAGCTTCTTGTTGAACAGGTCGGCGAGCTTGCCCCAGATCGGGGTGGTCGCGGTCGCGGTGAGCAGGGTGGCGGTGACCACCCAGGTGTACTGGGTCTGCGACCCGTTCAACGCGCCGATGATGTTCGGCAGCGCCGTCGAGACGACGGTGCCGCTGAGCATGGCGACGAACAGCACCAGCAACAGGCCGCTGAGGGCCTCCAGCGTCTGCCGGTGTGTCATCGGCGCGTCGCCGGCCGTGGTGGTGGGTGCGCTCATCGCGCGGCCTCCAGGTTGTCGTGGTGTCCGAGGACGGTCTCGATGTCGCGGGTGAACCGGCCGAGCGCGGTGGCGAACGCCGCCACCTCCGCGGGGGTCCAGTCGGCGAGCGCGGTGTCGAGGATCCGGCCGTACCAGTCGTAGGTGTCGGTCAGGGCGGCCCGCCCGGCCGGGGTGACGGTCAGCAGGCTGGCCCGCTTGTCGGCGGGGTCGGCGCGCCGCTCGACCAGGCCGTGGCTGACGAGCGAGGCGACGGCGCGACTGACGGTCGACGGGTCGAGCCCGCTGCGGGCAGCCAGCTCCCGGGCGTGGCAGTCGGCGGGCAGCTTCTCGATCTGCATGAGGAGGCCGGCGAGGCCGACCGGCACCGTCGGCCGGACGTCGGCCCGGTGCCGTTTGATCAGCCGTACGCTCCGGATCAGCTCGGAGAGCCTCGCACCGAGCTCGCGGCCAGCAGTTTCCACGCCGCCTCCCCTGTCGCAGATGGTTGCCGCACACAAGCATCTGCCGATCTTGCTCACAGTGCAAGTTTGCGCGATGAGAACTGAGTCACCGCCCCGTAGGCTGTCGCCCATGGCGGAGACCACCGGGCTGCGGGAGCGCAAGAAGGCGGCCACCCGCCTCGCCCTGCACGAGGCGGCCCTGCGCCTCGCCACGGAACACGGGCTCGACCGGGTGACCGTGGAGGCCATCGCCGACGCCGCGAACGTCTCCCGCCGGACGTTCTCCAACTACTTCTCCAGCAAGGAGGAGGCGGTCTTCCACGGCGACGCCGTACGGCTGCGCCGGCTGCTGGAACTGGTCCGCCGGCAGCCGGCCGACGCGCCGCCGTGGGCCGTGCTGAGCGCCGCCGCCGAACGCCTCGCCGTCGAGGCGTACGGCAACGCCCCGCCCTCCTGGCTGCTGCACCGCCGTCAGCTACGCGGGCACCCGGGCCTCGTCGCGCACCAGATCGCGGCCTACACCGCCATCGAGCGCGATCTCGCCGACGACGTCGCCCGGCGGTTGACCGGCCCCGACCGGGCGCTGCGGTCCCGGGTCGTGGCGGCGACCTTCCTGGCCTCCCTGCGCGTCGCCATCCAGCACTGGATCGACCACCCCGACGGGCCGCTGCACGACGTCCTGCGCACCGCGCTCGCCGAGACCGCGACCACCCCGGCCGGCACCGCCGCCGCGCAGACGGCCGACTGACGCCGGGCGGCGCCGGGGGATGACGTGGCACGGCCGCGCACCGTCTGCACCGGTACGCGGCCGTCGTTCGGGCGGGGCCGCCGATCACCGGCGGCCCCGCCATCGGGGCTCAGCAGGGACCGTTGTCGGTCCAGACGCCCTGGGCGTCGGCTCCCGGCTCTTCACCCTGGGTCCACCACCGGGCGGTCCACCGGTGACCCTCGTGGGACACCACCGCGCCGCCGGAGTAGGCGGTGCCCGCCGACCAGGCCGGCGCGGCGCAGGTCCCGCCGCCCGGCGGGGTGCTCGGGCTGGGCGTCGGGTCGACCGGCACGGCCCCACGGGCGTGGTCACTGGCCAGCGAGTACGTCTGCCCGCCGAAGGCGAGGGTGAAGTTGGCCGGCCCGGCGATCGGCAGCTGGTAGTTGAGGGCCACCTCCGCGTACGCGCCCGGGGCGATGGCGGCCGGTACGGTGAGCCGCACCCGGTTGTAGTCGCCCCTGAGCCCGCCCACGTTGCTGCCGGTGTGCCCGGTGGACACGGTGGTCAGGGCCCAGCCGGACTGCTGGGTGAGGGTCGGTGTGGTGGTCGGGTAGTCGAACTCCAGCTGCGCCCCGGCCGGGATCGGACTGGCGGTGTTGTTGGTGAGCCGCAGTTCGGGGTTGATCGGGTAGTTGCTGTCGCCGAGAGCGAAGCCCCCGACCGTGGCGGTCACGTCGATGGTCCGGGCCGGCAGGGTGACGGCGGCCCGCCGGGCACCGTACGCGGGCGCCGTGCGGAACTTGTCGTAGAGCAGGGTGGTGAGCGTCTCGCCCATCCCGTACTGGCCCTTGGCCTGGTCGTACGCGTAGTCACCGGCGAGTTCCCAGATCATCACGCCGCCGATGCCCTTGTCCACCACGTAGTCCGCCTTGGCGCCGAGGGACTGCTCGTCCTCGGTGGAGAGGAAGACGCCCTTCTGCGCGTTCCACAGCCAGGGCGCGACCAGCGCGGCGGAGTAGTGGCGGGCGTAGCTGCCGCTGATCCGGTCGGTCGGGTCGGTGGCCGGCGTGAGGCCGTACGCGGACAGGTAGTCCGGGGTGATGCCGCGTTCCAGGTTCTTGGCGTGCCACATCGGGTTCGCCCCGGCGGGCACCTCCCCGCCGGCGCCGTCCAGGTCGTGCCAGAGGTTGTCGATGCCGACCGCGCCGTTCCCACAGGGGGTGGTGGAGCCGATCGAGGAGCCGGTGCCCGGCGGGCACTTGGTCTGGTCCGGCAGTGCGGCGCGGCCCCACAGCCCGTTGGTGCCGCCAGTGACACCCTGCCAGCCGCGCGTGTAGTAGGGGACGCCGATGTTGACCCGCCCGCTTGGCAGCGCGCCCCGGAAGTAGTGGTAGGCCCAGTCGGTGTTCAGGTACCCGATGTTGCCGTACGCGCCGTAGACGCCGCCGGCGGCGAGTTCGGCGTCGTCGCCGTTGTCGAAGAGGGCGGCGTTCGGGCCGACATGGTGGTTCCAGGACCCGTGCAGGTCGTACGACATGATGTTGACGTAGTCCAGGTACTGGAGGGCCTGCGAGGACTCCATCCCCCGCAGCAGCCATCCGGAGGCGGGTGCGGCCACCGTGAGCAGGTAGTGCTTGCCGTCCGTGGCGGCGGCCGCGTCGAGCTTCTCCCGCAGCGTCCTCATCAGCACCTGGTAGGAGGCGTTGAGCCCCGCCCGCTTGGCGTCCGCCTGGGCGAAGTCGAGCGGGTTGCCGGCCTTGTTGTTGGAGGTCGGGTACTCGTAGTCGATGTCCACGCCGTCGAAGCCGTAGGTGCGCAGGAAGGCGACCACGGAGTCGGCGAACGTGGCGATGCCGGCGGTGTTGATCGTGTTGCTGCCGGTGGTGGTCATCCGGTAGAAGCCGCCGGCGTCGACCCGGTCGCCGTTGTCGTCGAGGTAGCCGCCGGTCTCGGCCCAGCCGCCGACGCTGATCAGCGTACGCACGTTCGGGTTCTGCTTCTTGTACTTGTTGAGCAGGTTGAAGTGCCCGGTGTAGGCGTACTGCGGATCCATCTCGGCGCCGGCGACGCCCGGCCAGGTCATGTTGGTGGCCGGGTTGTCCGCCGCCTTCGGGTTGCCGACCGAGATCTTGTTGGCGGCGTCGACGTGGGCGAAGGCGTAGTTGATGTGGGTGACCTTGTCCCAGGGGATCTGGTTGGCCAGGTACGCCGGGGCGCCGTTGCGTCCGGTGCGCCAGCTGGTGAAGTAGCCGATGATGCGCCGGGAGTGGTCGGCCCCCAGCTTCTCCCGGCCCTCGGTGTCGTAGACGGTGCAGTACGGCACCGCCACGCCTGGCGTCCGGTACAGCCCGTCCGGCCGGCACGCCTCGTCCTGTCCGACGGAGGAATGTGCGGCGGGGGTCACCATCAGCGCCGTCGCCACGGCCAGCAGACCGACCGCACCGCCGACGAGGAGCTTGCTGAACCGTCTTCGCAACGCACCCACCTCCAACTCTAAAGAAACTTAACTATTTACGGTCCTGAATATATACCTGTCCAGGAGGCCTCTGCGCAAGAGCGCAGGGCGGCCGTACGGTCCCTCGGTTCCGTGGGCAGGGGCGCGGATGGCCGGATGTGCGGTGCGGCCGTCCTTGTGGTCCCCGGAAGAGGGTGACCAGACTTCCGATGTGGACATCCCCGGAGGCCGCGAGGTGGTCGTGGTGGTGCACGACGGCGTCGTGCTGCTCGACGTGGCGGGGCCCGTCCAGGTGTTGCACGGCAGCGGCGGCTACCGGGTCCGGCTGGCTTCCGTCGACGGCCGCCCGGTACGCACGGACGTGGGCGTGCCCCTCGACGTCGAGTTGGCCCTGCACCAGGTGCGGCACCGGTTCGACACGCTGCTGGTGCCCGGCCTCTCCCTCGCCACAGCGCAGCCCCCGCCGGCGCTCGTCGCCGAACTCCCCCGCGTCAGCGGGCTCGCCCGCCGTACGGCGGCCATCTGCACCGGCGCGTTCCTGCTCGCGGCGGCGCGCCTGCTGGACGGCCGCCGGGCCACCACCCACTGGGCGGCCTGCGCCGACCTCGCGTCACGGTTCCCCGCGGTCCGCGTCCGGCCCGACGCCCTCTACGTGCGGGACGGGCCGCTGTTCACCTCGGCCGGCGTGACCGCGGGCATCGACCTGACGTTGACGCTGGTCGAGGACGACCACGGGCCGGAACGCGCCCGCACCACCGCCAAGTACCTCGTGGTCTTCCTGCACCGCCCCGGCGGTCAGTCCCAGTTCACCGTCCGCGGCAACACCACGGCCACCCCCGGCAGCGCGCTGCGCCGGGTCCTGGACGCCGTCGCCGCCGACCCGGCCGCCCCGCACACGCTCGCCACGATGGCGGCGCACGCGTCGGTAAGCGAACGGCACCTCACCCGCCTGTTCCGCCGGACGGTCGGGAGGGTCTGCTGCACCGATAGGTGACATCTGAGATGGCTTGCCCTGTGGGCGGGCTGGAAGGATGTCGCTGTGCCCAAGCCCTACCCCCGAGAGTTC
>NZ_JBEZEV010000149.1:0-6966 GCF_040649055.1 Micromonospora sp. NPDC049060 | reverse complement strand
ACCCCGGGACGTCGTACACCCGGCCCCTGCGTCGCAGGGGCCGGCGCCGCCTGACCCGTCTGCGTCACGAGAACTGCGCGAAGAACCTCCAGATCTCGCCCTTGGTCCAGGTGGTGACGCCACTCTCGGCGTACGTCCCGTCGACCGGTCCGGGCATGTGACCGTTGTCGAACGCGGCCCACTGGACCGGGTAGCCGGCCCTGCAGCCGGAGTAGGTGGTCGTGATGTGCGTACGGCTGCCCGGCCCCGGCTCGGGCGGGTTCTGGGCGGTGCAACCGTTGTTCCGGACGAACGTGTCGCGCAACGACCGCCCCTGCGAGATGTTCAGGACGTTGTCCGAGATGCCGTGCAGCCCGAAGTACGCGATGGGCTGCGTACCGCCGCTGCACCCGCTGATCTGTGCGCCGGAGATGACCGCGACCGCCCGGAAGACGGTGGCCCGCGCGCAGGCGAGCGCATAGCTCATGCCGCCGCCCCAACTGAAGCCGAGGGCGAACCGCTGCCTCGGGTTGACGCAGAGGTCACTCTCGATCCGTCTGATCATGTCGTCGACGAAGGTGACGTCCTCACCGCCGGCGTTGCCCCAGCCGTTGCCAAGTCCCTGGGGCGCGACCAGGATCGCGCTGTTGTTCGACTGCTCCTGCTGCCCGTAGTAGGACCAGGCCGTCCCGCTGGTGCCGCCCGAGGATATCTCCTGCATGGTGCCGCCGCGCCAGTGGAACGCGAAGATCAGCCGGTAGGGGTTGTTGCTGTTGTAGTTGGTGGGCACCCGCAGAATGAAGGAGCGGCTCCTGCCGTTGCTCTGAATCGTGTGCGTGCCGCTGGACAGCGTCGGTGCCCTACCGCACCCGGTGCCTCCCGACGGCGGGTTGCCGCTGTCCACGCGGACAAGCTGCCACTGCTGGTTGGCGCCGTTCCAGTCGGAGTACTGCACGATGTTGCCACCGTCGGCGGTGGAGGCACCCTGCACCTCCACGGCCTTGCCGCTGTGCCGGCTGATCAGCCGGACGTGACCGCCGTCCGAGTCCGCGAGCCGGAACTGCTGGTTCGTCGCGTTGGTGTCGGACCACTGCACGATCGCTCCGCCGTCGGCGGTCGACCAGTTGTGCACATCGAGGACCTTGCCGGAGTGCCGGGACTTCAGCCTGTAGTAGCCGCCACCTGAGTCCAGGAACTGCCACTGCTGGTTCGCCCCGTCGTGCCGCGTCCACTGGTTGATCCGCGCACCGTCGTTGGTGGCCGAAGCGTAGAGGTCGAGCGCCTTGCCGCTGTTCCTGTTCAGCAAGACGTACCAGGCGCTGGTGTCCACAGTCGCCGCGGCCGCAGGGGCCGCGTTCACGGCAACCAACGTGCTGGCCGCGATGACCGCCGCAGCCGCTGCGGCCAGCCCTGACCGCCAGCGATGTCTCCGTGGAAGTACGGGACGAGCCGCACCGATGGCACTCATGGTCCACTCCTCTGGTCGGGGTCACCCGCGAGCGGAACGCACGCGGATGGCCTGGCGTGCGTGCCGACGTCCGGCGTCAGCACGGTGTTCGTCGTACGAGCGCGATGCGGCCACCGGCGCACGTCCCTGGCCGGCTGCCCGCCTGCGGTGGCGCGAACGGATGCCGTCCGCGCCACCGAACGGAAGACCAGCTACCCGATGCGGATCAGTTGCCACTGCTGGTTGTTGCCGCCCCAGTCGGTGTATTGGACGATGTTGGCCCCGTCGGCGGTGGACGCATTCTGCACCTCCACGGCCTTGCCGCTGTTGCGGTTGATCACACGCACGTAACCCCCGGTCGATTCGGCGAGCCGGAACTGCTGGTTGGTGCCATTGCCGTCGCTCCACTGCACGATCGCCGCGGCGTCGGAGGTGGAGAAGTTGTAGACGTCCAGCACCTTGCCGGAATGCCGGGACTTCAACCGGTAGTAGCCGCCACCCGAGTCCACGAACTGCCACTGCTGCTGGTTGCCGTTGTTCCGCGCCCACTGCGTGATCCGCGCACCGTCGTTGGTGGCGAGGTTGTACACGTCCAACGCCTTGCCGCTGTTCCGATTCACCAGCACGTACCAGGCACTGGTGTCCACCGGGGAGCCCGGCGGCGGCGTAGTGGGTGGGCTGCCACCCTCGTTCAGGGCGTTGAGGACTGAGGTGTACGCCGGCTTCTTGTTGCCCGATCGATCGAAGAGCAGGGCGTCGTCGCTGCCGCGCCAGGAGTCGCTGTCCCGCACACCCCACACGGTGATGCCGTTGCAGCGCGAGACAGCCAGACAGGCGCGCGTGACCGCGGCGTAGATGTTGGCCTGGTTGGAGCCCTTCATGACGTCGAGCTCGGTGATCTGCACGTCGACCCCGAGGTCGGCGAAGCGCTGCAGATTGGCCTGGTAGTCACCCGGCAGCGAGGTGCCCAGGTGGGACTGGAAACCGACGCAGTCGATCGGCACGCCCCGGGACTTGAAGTCCCGCACCATGTTGTAGATACCGGTCGACTTCGCATTGACGCCGTCGGTGTTGTAGTCGTTGTAGCACAACTTCGCGCCGGGGTCGGCCGCCCTGGCGGCGCGGAACGCCGCCTCGATCCAGTCGTTGCCCGTGCGCTGCAGGTTGGAGTCACGCCGACCACCGCTGCCACCGTCGGCGAACGCCTCGTTCACCACGTCCCAGGAGTGGATCTGGCCTCGGAAATGGGTGGCGACCTGGGTGACGTGGTTGATCGCGGCGTTTCGCAACGCGCTACCGGAGAGGCTCTGTGCCCAACCCGGCTGCTGCGCGTGCCAGAGCAGGGCGTGACCCCGCACGCTCATGCCGTTGGCCCGAGCGTGACTGACGAGACGGTCACCGCCCGTGTAGCTGAACCGACCCTGTTGCGGCTCGGTGGCGTCCCACTTCATCTCGTTCTCGGCGACAACGCTGTTGAACTCGCGGTTGAGAATGCCAACGTACTGGCTGTCGGAGAGCTTGCCCGTCGCGACGGCCGCGCCAAAGTAGCGACCCTTCTCAGCGGCGGACGCTTTCAGGGTCGTCCCGGCGCTGGCCGTCGGGGCCAGCGCCACCGTCATACCCGCGGTCAACGCGACGGCGAGGGCCATCGCCGACAGCAGGGTTCTCTTGGATCTCATGGCATTCCTTTCCAGTGGATCCGGTGGTGGTGATGTGCCAGTTCGCTCGGGCAAGCCGGTCCGGGACGGCGGACGCGGCTCGCGGACGGTCAGACGGGTGGGTGGCGACGCCACCCAGGTGCGCTCCGCCGGTCGTCGTCGGCCGGTCCGCGCTGGCACGGGCAGTCCGACCGGCTGTCGCACACAGCTGCTGATGGTCCTGAAGCGACGTCCGCGCACCCCTGGGGATGCCCTGGACGCGAGGTTCGGCCAGCGAGCTCGCCCGGTGAGCCACAGGTGCCGTCATCCTCGACATCGAGAGTGAGCGATAACATCCCGTTCGTCAATACGTGCCGGTGCCGCAATGCCCACACCTCCGGGGCACAGTCGGAGCGCGCCGGACGCGGCGCGCATCGCCGGAGGCACACGTCCGCGAGACCGGGTTCAGTGAGCGAGAAGCCGGCGTCGGCCCCGCCGGACCGGGACATCCCGACTGGGTGCCCGGGCCGGCGACCTCGGCCAGGGAAATCGATGTCAAGCCATGTTAGCGATATCATGACCCCGATCGGACGGCGAGTTCCGCGCTGCGCCCTGACGCGCTGCGGGCGTGCGTCAGGTTGCGCACGCGGGGGTGATCCCGCACGGGGAAGATCGAGCAGCGTACGGAGACGCTGCTCCCCGCGCACGCGGGGGTGATCCTCGCTGGTCGAACACCAGGCCAAGATTCAGGACAGTTCCACAGTGGACAGGACCGCGATACCGGCCCACGCGGGATTTCTCCCTCCCGTGGCGTCAAGCCTGTGACCAGGGCCGTGACCACAACCATCAAGTGCCCAGGCTGACGATTTGAAGTGACCCCCGGAGACCGGACACCAGAGTGTCCGGCACTTCAGTGAGCGCTTTTCATCGTGGGTTTTGGCTGGTCGGGCCGTGATGTAGGGCGAGGATGGCCTTGATGATCGCGGTGGCGCGTCGGGGGCAGCAGCGGAGCTTGGCCAGGATCTTCCAGCCCTTGGGGTGGCGACGGCGCGCTCGCCAACGGCGCGGATCTTGGCGTGGTGCCGGTTGACGGTCTTCTGCCGGCGGGACAGTCGCGGCCGGTGACGGCGGCGCTTGAACGGCGTGCGGATGCTGCCGCCAGCGCCTTGGTACGCCTTGTCGGCGGAGGTCATCACGTTGGCGCTGCTCGGAGCGTCGATCAAGCCGTGGGTGCGGACGGCGGTCAGGTCGTGCACGGCGCCGGGCAGGGCGGGCGAGGCCCAGATGAGGCGTCCCTTGCAGTCCGCGATGACCTGCACGTTGACTCCGTGGCGCTTGTGCTTCCCGGAGTAGTACGGCCTCTGGTCCGCGCGATCCGGTCGATCGGGATCAGGGTGCCATCCAGGCTCGCGTACGCGAGCCGGGCGATGCGCCGCATGGCCACGTTCAGGTCCTCGGCGTGCGCGGCGAGCAGGTCGGTGGCTTCCCGGACGTACCGCCAGGCTGTGGTGACGCTGACCGCGAAGCCGCAGGCCAGACGGGCGATGGTGTCCCCGTTACGCAGATGGGCCAGGGCGAGCAGGGCCTGCTGGCCGGCATCAAGACGTCGCCACCGGCCACGGCGGCGGGTGCGTTCGGCACGGATGAGGTCGGCCAGGTGGTTCAGGGTGCGGCTGGACAGCGCGACCGCAGATGGGTAAGACAGCACAGCGAGGCTCCCGGTTGGGGCATCGGATCTTGGTCGACTGCTGTCTTGCCGGGAGCCTCGTCCTATGTCGACGCATGCTTTCCGTCGCCCATCGTGACCAGGCCCATCACGATGAAAAGCCCTCACTGATGAGCTCGTACTCGCTGCCGCGCACCATGATCGACGGCTCACCCCGTGCCAACGACCCCCCGAGGATCAGGTGCACGCCCGGCGGAAGGTTGTCCGCGCACCTGGAGATCCGTCTGGCGAGGTCCTCCCCCGCGGCCCGAAATCCGAGGGCGGGGGGAAGCCAACGGACCAGCGTCTCTGCCAGGGTGGTCATCTGCTGCTCCGCCGCGCGGTACAGACCACGTACCCCTTCGGGTCCCGCCACGGCTCGTTCGAAGAGGTGAACCAGTCGCGCACCCTCCGGTCGATCGCACGGGTCAACTCGGGTCGCAGGCCGGACTCGGGCTCCACCCCGTAGAACGACAGTTGGGCCACCGCGAATGCGATCACCGGCTCGGGCCGGTCGATGACGAGCGCGTTGTCGTAGCGGTGCACCTCGACGGAACCAAACGTCGACTCGATCATCGCAGGCAGGTTGCCGCTGTGCACCCGCGAGTTGGGCACGACCGGTATCTCCACACCGGCCTGGGAGACCACATCGACGACGAGCGCGGATACCCGCGGAGTCACGTCCGGATGGTTCACCACCGCCGCGAAGACGCCGTCCGTCTTGAGTACCCGCCGTGCCTCGGCCAGCGCCTGTCCGACGTCAGGGACGTGGTACAGCATGTGGCGCGCCGTGACCACGTCGAACGAATCCGCTTCGAACGGCAGATCCATCGCATCACCGAGCTGGGCGGACACGCCGGGAGTGCCACTGAGGGCGTCCACCGCGGCTGGGGAGGCGTCCAACCCCACCAGCCGTCCTCGGTGGCCGCTCCCGCTCAGGTTGCGGAGGAAGCTGCCGGTGCCGCATCCGATGTCGAGCAGTTCTGCTTCGGGCGCCATCGACAGCGCCTGCAGAACCGCGGCCTCCACGTCATCGGGAACGTCGCTGTAGTGCTGATGAGTGTGGATCCTCGTGGCCAGCGGCTCGAGGGAGAGATACTCCTGTACGTCGGAGATGGAGGGCTGCATGTCTTAGTAGGGCCTTTCGTAGTTTCCCGATGGGTGCCGGCCCTGCGGCGGCGGGGCCGACATGACGGCGGAGAGGGTGGCTCGTTCCTTCGCTACCCAGGGCCCCGGCAAAGTCGTGACGGTGTCTGACTTGTGGGGCTTGGAGTAGAAGCGCCGTTGGTGGTGGCAGCAAGACGGGCATGACCTGTTCGGAAGATCATCAAGGTTCTCTACGCCATGCTGATCGCCGAAGTGAGTCATGCCCGCGCTGCCATCATCGCTGATCTCGTCGGTGTCCTGCGCACCGGCTCTGACCGTTGCCGAAACCGCTGGTGGGCTGCCTGAAGCGCTCGCCGGTCTGCCTGATCCACGCGCCAGGCGAGGTATCCGGCACCGGCTGACGGTCGTGGTCACCGCAGCCGTGTGTGCCGTGGTCGCCGGCTACCGCTCGTACACCGCGATCGCCGAATGGGTCGCCGACGTGCCGGCCGAGACGGCTCTCGCCCTGGGCATCGCTCCCGACCAGCGTCCATCAGAGGCGATGATCCGTCGGCTGTTGCAGGCCATGGACCCGCAACTACTGACCGCGGCGATCAGTGCCTGGCTCGCCGGCCGGACCACCGCCACCACCTTGACGGCCGGCCGGGCGATCGCCGTCGACGGCAAGGCCCTGCGCGGCTCCCGCACCACCGACACCCCTGCCCGGCACGTGATGACCGCGTGCGACCAGGCCACCGGTGTGGTCCTGGCCGGCATCGACGTCGACGGCAAGACCAACGAAATCACCCGCTTCCGGCCTCTACTCGACCAGATCAGCGACCTGCGCGACACCGTGATCACCGCCGACGCCCTGCACTGCCAACGCGATCACGTCACCTACCTCACCGAACGCGGCGCGCACTGGATCCTGACCGTCAAAGGCAACCAGCCCCACCTGCACGCCCAGCTCACCGCACTGCCCTGGCGGGCCAGGGCCCCGGCAAAGTCGTCAGGTGAGGGACTGCGTAGATTTCCGTGTTTGACCTGGGTGTGGTCCGTTGGACAGGACGTCGATCCTGTCCGGGAAGGACCACGTCATGGCAGACAAGAAG
>NZ_JBEZEV010000148.1:0-7686 GCF_040649055.1 Micromonospora sp. NPDC049060 | reverse complement strand
CTCCGGCCCCAGCACCCCGCCGCGGCCGAGCGCGTAGCCGACGGCGATGACGGAGACGATGACGGCGAACCCCGTCAGCACCCCTCCCACCGGGGACCTCGTTCCGACCGACCCGCATGCAGAGAGGAGAGCGAGGCGATGAGCGTGCACCACAGCCCGAAGGCCCCACCGCGAGGTGTGCCGCCGGAATCCGTACCCCGGCGGGTGGCCCGCCCCGGACGGACGGCGGTGATCAGCGCCGCGGCGGGCGTGCTGCTCGCCGTGCTCTGGTCGTTCGAGCTGGTGGACTCGGTGATCGGTGACACCGTCGCCGACACCCTGCTGGGCCACGACGCGAAGGGCACCGCCATCACCGGCACCGCGGCGGGGCTGCTGTTCGCCTTCGTGTCCGGCTTCGCCGGGACCTTCACCGCCTGCAACATCGCGATGGCGGCCTCGGTCGGCCCGATGAGCCAGGCCGGCGCGGCCGGGCACCGCCACGGCGTACGGTCGCTGCTGCGGCCCGTCGCCTGGTTGACGGTCGGCATGCTGGCGGTGTCGGCGACCTACGGCGCGCTCGGGGTGCTCCTCGGCGAGCGGCTGCCGCAGCTGTCCACCGACACCGTCGGCGGGATGCCCGTACGCCTGATCCAGTCGTCGGTGGTCTTCGGCCTGATCGGCCTCGCGCTGACCTATCTCGGGCTGGCGGCCCTCGGCCTGCTGCCCGACGTCTTCGCGCGCCGGCCGGTGGCGCGGGTCGTCGTCATGGGCGCCCTGGTCGGGGGGTTCCTGGTCGGCCGGCCGTACCCGCTGTTCAACAAGCTGTTCCACTGGGCCGTCGACACCGGCAACCCGGCGTACGGCGCGCTCGCCTTCGCCCTCCAGTCGCTGGGCAACGTGCTGATCGTCGCGGCGCTCTTCGCGGTCCTGATCCTGGCCAGCCGGGGCCGGTTCCTCGCCTGGATGGCGTCGCCGCGGCGCGCCGCGACCGTGACCGGCGCGCTGCTGGTCGCGCTGGGCGTCTTCACCGTCGTGTACTGGGACCTGCGCGTGCCCGCGATCTTCGGGGTGGGCTGGTTCCCGACGATGCCGTACAACTGAGCGGCGCGACGACCGACGGCGCCCCCGGTCCGGGATGGACCCGGGGCGCCGTCGGCTCGGTCAACGGGCGTTGCCGGGCACCGGCCCCGGGGCGCCCGCGAGGCTGCCGGTGCCGGCCGTGGGCCGGGCGCGCCCGGCGGTCGCCGCCAGCCAGCCGGTCGTGATCAGCAGCAGGGCCGCGATGTAGGTGGTCATCACGGCCAGGCCGTGGCCGGGGATCCGGGAGCCGGCGGCGTCCATCCCGATCAGCAGGTCGGAGACCAGGAACAGCCCACCGCCCAGGGCCACCCGCCGGGAGACGCCGGCCGCGGCGGCGGCCATCAGGCTGAGCGCGAGGCTGTAGCCGAGCACCGGCAGCCGCAGCGGGCCGAGGGAGTTCCACAGCACCAGGTTGGCCGCCACCCAGCAGGCGAGGTAGGCGGCGACCGCGACGACCGGCGGGCGCCGGTGGCGCAGGAAGGCGGTCAGGAGGGCCACCTGGGTGCCGAGGAAGCAGCCCATGCCGACGAGGAACGCCGTGTCGCCGGAGACCAGCAGCGCGATGTCGCCGCCGGTGGCGAAGACCAGCCCGACGGCCACGGGGTCGACGCGTCGGCGTGCCCGCAGCAGGTGGACCAGCAGCACCGGCGCGAGCAGGGGCTTGGCCAGCCACTGCAGGAGGGTCGAGTCGGTCGCCACGCCGATCAGCTCGACGGCGGCCACCACGCCGAACAGCCAGAGGATCATCATCGGGCCACCGCCGGCTGCGCCTGCGGGGTGGGCTGCCAGCCCGGCCGGCCGAACACGTGGCCGAGGCGGTGTCGCCAGGACGAGGCGGCCCGGGCGTCGGCCCAGATCGCCCGGTACTCGTGCGTCGCCACCCGCAGCGGGTTGTACGTGCCGACGTTCTTGGTCAGGCCGTAGCGGACGGTGGCCCGCTCGGGCTCGAAGGTGCCGAACAGCCGGTCCCAGACGATCAGGATGCCGCCGTAGTTGCGGTCGAGGTACTCGGCGTTGGCGCCATGGTGGACCCGGTGGTGCGAGGGCGTGTTGAAGAACCACTCGACGGGCCGGGGCAGCCGGCCGACCCGCTCGGTGTGCAGGAAGAACTGGTACAGCAGGCTGACCGACTGCTGGAGGAAGATCATCCAGGGCGGGATGCCGAGCAGGGCCAGACCCAGCCAGAACGGTACGGACGTCATCGGGGTCCAGCTCTGCCGCAGGGCCGTGGAGAGGTTGAAGAAGACGCTGGAGTGGTGCACCACGTGCCCGGCCCAGAGCAGCCGCACCTCGTGGTGGGAGCGGTGGAACCAGTAGTAGGCGAGGTCGTCGGCGAAGAAGAGCAGCACCCACGTCCAGACGCTGGTGGGGGAGAGCTGGATCGGCGTGAGGGTGTACGCGGCGGCGTAGAGGCCGACCGTCGCCAGCTTCCACGGCACGCCGATGACCTGGCTGCCGGCGCCCATGGTCAGGCTGGTGGCGGTGTCGCGCAGCTCGTACCCGCGTTCGCCGTCGTCGGGGGCGAACCGGTAGGAGAGCGCCTCGACGACGATGAGGAGCAGGAACGCCGGTACGGCGTAGAGCACGGCGGGGATCATGCCCGGGCTTCCCTTCTCGGTGCTGCGGCGGGGGTGGTGAGAGGTGCGGTGAGCAGGGCCCGTGCCTCGCGGGCGGCGTCGGCGGACCGGCCGGTGACGACGGCGTCGGCGAGCCGGCGGTGGCCCGCGACGTCGAGCAGTTCCGCGGCGCGCCGCTGCGGCGGCACCTCGCCGACGGCGAGCGCGCCGGCCACGAGGCTGTTGAAGGCCAGCAGGTAGGCGGTGTTGCCGGAGCCGGCGACGATGTGCCGCCAGAGCACGATGGTGGCCTCGCCCATCCCGGTGAGGTCCGGCGCCAGGCCCGCGTACTCCTCGACGGCCCGCAGGATCGCGGCGCGCACCGCCGGGTCGCCGCGCTCGGCGCAGAGCCGGGCCGCGTCGACGCCGATGCAGGCCCGCATCTCCAGCATGTCGCGGACCAGGGTGTCCACCGGGAGGGTGTCGTGGAAGCGGGTGAGCGACAGGGCGAGGTCGAGCCCGGCGTGCACCCGCCAGTCCAGCACCCGGGTGGCGCCGCCCTGGCTGACCCGCACCAGGCCGAGCTGCTGGAGGCGGCGCAGGGCCTCCCGCACGGCGTGCCGGTTGACCCCGAAGGTGGCGGCCAGCTCCCGCTCGCCGGGCAGCGCCTCGTCGGGGCGGTAGACGCCGCTGACGATCGCGTCGCGGATCTGGCCGAAGACGTGGTCGGAGACCGAGGAGCGGGGGACGGGAGCGAACGTCATGCCGTGGAGTGTGGGGCAGACCACATCAACCCGTCAACTGGTTGGACCACTCCGATCGGCTCTTGCTATGCAACGAGTTGCATAGCAGGATGGCGGGCATGGCGCTCGAACACGCGATCCTGGTCTCCCTGCTCGAACGGCCGGGCTCCGGCTACGAGCTGGCCCGGCGTTTCGAGCGCTCCATCGGCCGCTTCTGGACGGCCACCCACCAGCAGATCTACCGGGTGCTGAAGCGGATGGAGGCCGACGACTGGGTTACCGCCGAGGAGATCGGCCAGGCGGGCCGCCCCGACAAGCGGTCCTTCTCGGTGGCCCCGGCCGGCCGGGCCGCGCTTGTGGACTGGCTGCGCGCGCCCGTCCAACCCGAGGCGGTCCGGCACGAACTGGCCGTCAAGATCCGCGGGGCCGCCTTCGACGACGACGCCGCCGGCCGCGCCGCGCTCGTCGCCGAGGTCGAGCGCTACCGCGCCACCCACGAGGAGACGCTCGCCCGCTACCTGGCCGGCGAGCGACGGGACTTCCCCGACCCCGCCGCGCCCGACGCCGCGGCGGCGCTCCAGCACGTCGTGCTGCGCGGCGGCATCGCGTACGAGCGGATGGTGCTCGCCTGGCTCGACGACGTGCTGACCACCCTGCGCACCCTGGACGACTGACCCACCCCACCGAAGGGAGTCCCGTCATGGCGGACTCGCTCCTGCTCGACCCGCACAGCTACGACCCCACCCACCTCGACGACACCTCCCGCCGGCTGCTGCGGGCCACCGTCGACTGGTTCGAGGGTCGGGGCAAGAAGGCGCTGCTCGACACCTACGACCGGCACGAGTGGTACGCCGACTTCCTGGACTTCGCTGCGAAGGAGGGGCTGTTTGCCGCCTTCTGCACGCCGGCCGCCGACGGGGGAGGGGACCCGGCGAGGCGCTGGGACAGCGCGCGCAACGCCGCGCTCAGCGAGATCCTCGGCTTCTACGGCCTCGGCTACTGGTACACCTGGCAGGTCACGGTGCTCGGCCTCGGCCCGGTCTGGCAGAGCGACAACGCCGCCGCGCGGGCCCGCGCCGCCGGGCTGCTCGCCGACGGCCACGTGATGGCGTTCGCCCTCTCCGAGCGCGCCCACGGCGCGGACATCTACTCCACCGACATGGTGCTCACCCCCGACGGCGACGGCGGGTTCCGCGCCACCGGCGCCAAGTACTACATCGGCAACGGCAACGTCGCCGGACTGGTCTCCGTCTTCGGCCGCCGCGCCGACGTCGAGGGACCGGACGGCTACGTCTTCTTCGCCGCCGACAGCCGCCACCCCGCCTACCACCTGGTCCGCAACGTGGTGAACGCGCAGATGTACGTCAGCGAGTTCCGCCTCCAGGACTACCCGGTGCGCCCCGAGGACGTGCTGCACACCGGGCGGGCCGCGTTCGACGCCGCGCTCAACACCGTCAACGTGGGCAAGTTCAACCTCTGCACCGCCTCGATCGGCATCTGCGAGCACGCCATGTACGAGGCCGTGACCCACGCCCACAACCGGGTCCTCTACGGCCGGCGGGTCACCGACTTCCCGCACGTGCGGCGCGAGTTGACCGACGCGTACGCGCGCCTGGTCGCGATGAAGCTGTTCAGCGACCGCGCCGTCGACTACTTCCGCTCGGCGGGCCCGGACGACCGCCGCTACCTGCTGTTCAACCCGATGACCAAGATGAAGGTCACCACCGAGGGCGAGCGGGTCGTCGACCTGCTCTGGGACGTCATCGCCGCCAAGGGCTTCGAGGCGGACACCTACTTCGACAAGGCCGCCAAGGACATCCGCGGGCTGCCCAAGCTCGAAGGAACGGTGCACGTCAACCTCACACTGATCATGAAGTTCATGGCCAACTACCTGTTCCACCCGGCCGAGCACCCGCCGGTGCCGACCCGGCACGACGCCGCGGACGACGAGTTCCTCTTCCGACAGGGCCCGGCCCGGGGCCTCGGCACGATCCGGTTCCACGACTGGCGCGCAGCCTACGACGCCCACGCCGAGGTGCCCAACGTGGCCCGCTTCCGCGAGCAGGCCGACGGCTTCTGCGCGCTGCTGGCCGCCCACGCCCCGAGCGAGGAGCAGCAGCGTGACCTCGACTTCCTGCTCGCCCTCGGCCAGCTCTTCGCGCTGATCGTCTACGGCCACCTGATCCTGGAGCAGGCCGAGCTGACCGGCCTGGACGGCGACGTGCTCGACGAGATCTTCGACGTCCTGGTCCGCGACTTCTCCGCGTACGCCGTCGACCTGCACGGCCGGGCGGCGACCACCGGGGAGCAGGCCGCCTGGGCGCTGGCGCACGTCCGCCGGCCCGTGGCGGACGCGGGGCGCACGGCGCGGATGTGGGTGCGGGTGGCGGCCCTCAGCGGCGCGTACGAGATGCGCCCCTGACGCTGCGGGCCGTGGCGGCCGACCGCCGGCTTCCCGGCGCGGGACGGTCGGCCGCCGCCGGCCACCACCCGGCACCGGGGTCGGCCGGCCGTCACCACCCGGCGCCGGGTCAGCCGGCCGTGACCACCTGGTTCGCCGGCTGCGGCGCCGTCGCCTCGGCCGGGGCCCGCCCGCCGTCGCCGGGGGCGGTCGCCGCCGTGTCCTCGCCGCCCTCCGGGGTCGCGTCGTCGGCGGGTCGCACCGCCCCCGGCGCCGGGCGGTCCGGCCTCGGCCGGGCCGCGACCTGCGGGTACTCGGCGGTCTCCGCGCCGCCCGTGGCGGCCGCCATGACCGCCGCCGCGGCCAGGTCGGCGACCCGCTTCGCCTCCCGCTTGACCCGGGCGCGGACCTCCTTGGCGTGCTGCTCGGCGGAGTCCGCGGCCCGGCGCGCCTCGTCGAGGCGGCGCAGCTCGTCGGTCAGCTCCTGCCGGGTCTCGGCGAGGCGCTGCTGCACCTCGGCGAACTCGTGCTCGACGCCCGCGCTCTCCTGCCGCGCCTGGGCCAGCTGCTGCTGGGCGGCGTCCAGCTCGGACTGCATCCGTGCCAGCGCCTCCCGCCGGTCCCGGATGCCCTGCTGCGTCGCGGCGAGCTGCTGCTGGTGGGTCGCGGCCTGCTCGTCCACGTGCTGGCGCACCTTGGCCGCGTACTGCTGGGCCTCCGCGATCAGCGTCGCGATCTCCTGCTCGGCCGCCGTACGCTGGGCGCCGAGCTCCCGCTCGGCGGACGCGAGCTGCTCGGCGATCTCCTGCTCGGCGGCGGCCCGGCGCTCGTTGATCTCGCGCTCCACACCGGCCTGCCACTGGCCCAGCTCCTGCTGGGTCTTCGCGCGCGCCGCCTGCACCTCCTGCTGGATCTGGGCGCGGGCCGAGGCCAGGAACGCCTCGGACTCGACGCGGGCCTGCTCGACCTGCTGGGCGGTCTGCTCGTCGATCCGCTTCGCCTCCTGCACCGCGTGGTCGTGGGCCGCCTCGCCCGCCGCCCGCAGCCGTTCCGCAGCCTCCCGGATCCTGGCCAGCTCGCCCTGGGCGTTGGCGCGGCGTTCCTCGTGTTCCCGGTCGTGCTCCTCGCGTCGCGCGGCCGCCTCCTCCGTCAGCTCCCGCAGCGTCGTGGTGGCCTGCTCGCGGGCCTCGGCGAGCACCCGCTCCGCCTCGGCCTCGAGTTCGGCGGCCCGCTGCCCGGCGGCGTCGGTGATGGCCCCGGCCTGCTTCTCGGCCAGGGCCAGGATCTGGTCGACCATCGGACCGAGGTCGCGGAAGGACGCCCGGTCCGGCTGCGCCGGCCGGTCCCGCAGTTCGGTCGCCTCCGCCCGCAGCCGGTGCACCTCGACGGTCAGCTCACGCAGCTGGGCCGAGGCCCGTTCCCGCTCCGCGGCCCGCGCCGACCGTTCGCCGTCGACCTGCTCGACGTAGCGGTCCACCTGCCGCTTGTCGTAGCCGCGCAGCGCGAGGTCGAAGCTCGGCCGCGAGGCCGCGTCCTCGCGTGCCGCGAACGGGTCGTCGCCGTGGGACATGCATCCTCCTCCGTACGATCGCGAGCGCCGCGTCGGCGGGAGAGCCGCCCCACGGGCCGTGCTGAGGCGCCACGCTACCGTCGCGGCCGTACGCCCCCGCGAAAAGGGTGACCACATGCGACGGCCCCGCGGGACCGGGTGGTCCGCGGGGCTCGGTGTGCGCGTCCGGGAGCGCGTGTCCGGTTCATGGTGCACCTCCTGGTGGTGGGGGAGTGTGCACCGGTGGGCCGTCGCGCTGAGCGCCGGGCGCGGCGGCCCACCGGCCGTGCGGCCGCCGCGGGGGGCGGCGCGGCGGGGGGCGGGGGAGGGGGGCCGTAGGGGCGCGCCCGGCCCCCCCCGCCCCCCCCCCCGCCCCCC
>NZ_JBEZEV010000147.1:0-8645 GCF_040649055.1 Micromonospora sp. NPDC049060 | reverse complement strand
CGGCTCCGGGCGGTCAGGCTTGATCCCTGCGCCGGGCACGGCGGGCCACACCCCCACCACGACGCACCGCACCCCACGAAACATCCCGACGCCGGCAGTAACCACCACGCCGAGAACGCAGAACCCAGCCCCGGCGACCCGCGCTCACCGCCGGCCAGAAGCACCAAAAACGAGCCCGACCACGCCCCGCCAGCCGCGACACCGGCGAAACCGCGATCCCCAGCGGCCCGACCTGGGGTTACCCTGACAGCATGCAGGCCCTCTCCCCCGCTCCGACCCGCGCGGCCCATCTGGCCCGTCCGGGGCGGCCCGCCGTGGTGGCCCGCACCCTCACCGAGCTGGCCGGCCCCACCCGTGGCGTGGTGGAGCTGCCGGTGCGACTGATGTGGAACGCCGACCGCACCTTCGACCTGGGCGATCCGGACGAACTGCTCTGGATGTACGAGAACGTACTGCGCGAGACCACCCGCGCGGAGGATCTCCGGTTGCTCATCAACGGGCGCACGTTGCGCCGGGTGTGGCGGCTACTCAACCTGCCCCGGGGCGTACGCCAGGCATGGGAGAGCCACCACCGGGGGCTGCGTACGGCGTGAGCACCGCCCACCCGCACGAGTTCTACCGCGAGGTGGCCCGGGTGGCCCTGTCCGCTGCCGGGCCGTACCGGTTCGTGCTCGGCGGCGGGGTGGCCTGGGCGGCGCACGGGCTGGTGACCCGCCCGACGGAGGACGTGGACCTGTTCGCGGACGTGGAGGGGGCCGCCGCCGCGGCTGCGGACGGGGTGCGGACGGCACTGGAGCGGGCGGGGTTCGAGGTGACCGACGCCGACCCCGACAGCGAGCTGGCCGAGCTGTTCGACGGCTTCGACCGGGACCTGAGGGACTTCGTGGTGAGCCGGGACGGGCGGCTCATCCGGCTCAGCCTGGCCCGCCTCGACCGGCATCGTAGCCCGGTGGTGATGGACCTCGGCCCGGTAATGGACGTGCGGGACCTGATGGCGAACAAGACCGCTGCCCTGGTCAACCGGCGGGAGGTCCGGGACTACATCGACGTCGCGGCCGCCCTCGAGCACCACGACGTGGCGGAGCTGCTGGAACTGGCCCGCCAGCTCGACCCGGCCCTGGACGAGGACGACGTCCGGGCCGCCGGCCGCTACCTGGACCGGCTGCCCGACCGCCGGTTCGCCCGCTACGGCCTGGAGCCCGCCGCCGTCGCCCAGGTCCGTGCCCGCCTGGCCCCCTGGCCCCGCTGACCACCCACCCGCCACCCCCCGTCCCTCCGCGCGCCCGGCGGCCCGCACCTCTCGCGTCGATCATGCACTTCCGGTGGGCGGGAAGTGCTGATCCTTCCCTTTTGCAAGGCACCACAAGTGCATGATCGACGCGGGCCAACGGGCGCGGTCAGCGGGCGGGGTTACTTTGTCGGGCGGCCGCCCGTTACGCCGAGGATCTCGCCGGTGACGTAGCTGGATTCCTGGGAGGCGAAGAAGACGTACGCCGGGGCCAGCTCGGCCGGCTGACCGGGGCGTCCCTCCGGGGTGTCCTGGCCGAACTTCTCGACCTTCTCGTTCGGCATCGTCGCCGGGATCAGCGGCGTCCAGATCGGACCCGGCGCCACCGCGTTCACCCGGATCCCCCGGTCGGCCAGGTCGGCGGCCAGCGCCTTGGTGAAGTTGGCGATCCCCGCCTTGGTGGTGGCGTAGTCCAGCAGCTGCGGCGAGGGGTCGAACGCCTGGATCGACGAGGTGTTGATGATCGCCGAGCCCTCGGACATGTGCGGCACGGCCGCCCGGCAGAGCCAGAACATGGCGTACAGGTTGGTCTTCAGCACCCGGTCGAACTGCTCGCCGCTGATGCCGAGGATGCCCTTGTCCTGTGCCATCTGGTAGGCCGCGTTGTTGACCAGGATGTCGATCCCGCCCAGGTCGCGCAGGGCCCGCTCGACCAGCTCCTGGCAGTGCCCCTCGTCGGTGATGTCGCCGCGTACCGCGATGCCCTTGCGGCCGGCCTCCTCGACCAGCCGGACGGTCTCCCGGGCGTCGGCGTCCTCCTCCTCGCTGAGGTAGGAGATGAGCACGTCGGCGCCCTCCCGGGCGTACGCGATGGCGATCGCGCGGCCGATGCCGGAGTCGCCACCGGTGATCAACGCCCGCCGGCCGTCGAGCTTGCCGCTGCCGCGGTACGACTCCTCGCCGTGGTCCGGCTTCGGGGTCATCTCCTCCGTCGAGCCGGGCGGCGTCTGCTGCTGCTTCGGTTGTCCCTCCTGCTGGCCGTACTGGCTGGTGGGGTCCTGCTGGGTGTGCTGGTCCTCGCTCACCGACGTCTCCTCGCGCACCGGTCGGGTCTGGGGTCTCCCACGCCCTACCCTGCGGCGGCAAGCGGAAACGGCCGTCGCCGTGTTACATGACCATGCCCCTGCGCGCCGGTGTGATGAAACACCTCGGGCGGCTGTGGCAGGAGTGACCGCCGCTCGTTTATGGTGCGCTCGGCGCTCACCGGGCGTCCCGAACCCCATGGAAAGGCACCTCATGACCTCTCCCTCCGGCCCGTCGCGTCGGACGGTGCTCGCCGCCGCGGCCGCGGCGGCGAGCGTCCCGCTGATCGCCGCCACCCCCGCCCAGGCGGCCGGCCCGGCCCGGTCGCGGACCTGGGACCTGACGGTCCTCGGCACCTCGGACACCCACGGCAACGTCTACAACTGGGACTACTACTCCGACGCCGAGTACGACGACAGCAAGCACAACGACGTGGGCGTCGCCAAGCTGGCCGCTCTCGTCACGCAGATCCGCGCCGAGCGGCGCGGCAAGGCGACGCTGGTCCTCGACGCCGGCGACACCATCCAGGGCACCCCGCTGGCCACCTTCTACGCCAAGCAGGAGCCGATCACCACCACCGGTGCGACGCACCCGATGGCCAACGCCATGAACGTGCTCGGCTACGACGCCGTGACGCTGGGCAACCACGAGTTCAACTACGGCCTGCCGCTGCTGGCGAAGTGGATCTCGCAGCTCGGCTTCCCGGCGCTGGCCGCCAACGCCGTCAACGTCGCCACCGGCAAGCCGGCCTTCCTGCCGTACCTCATCAAGAAGGTCTCCGTCGGCTTCGCCGCACCGCCGCTGCGCGTCGGCATCCTCGGCCTGACCAACCCGGGCAGCGCGATCTGGGACCGGGCCAACGTCGAGGGCAAGCTGCGGTTCGACGACATGATCGCCACCGCCGCGAAGTACGTGCCGATGATGCGGGCGCGCGGCGCCGACATCGTGCTGATCTCCGCCCACGGCGGCGACAGCGGCACCTCCAGCTACGGCCCGGAGCTGCCGATCGAGAACCCGACGGCGCTGATCGCCCAGCAGGTCCCCGGCATCGACGCGATCCTGTTCGGCCACGCCCACGCCGAGGTCGCCGAGAAGTTCGTGGCCAACGAGCAGACCGGCGAGCAGGTGCTGCTCACCGAGCCGTCGAAGTGGGGCCAGCGGCTGAGCCGGATGGACTTCACCCTGACCCGCGAGCGGGGCCGCTGGAAGATCACCAAGAAGTCCGCCGCCCTGCTGAACACCAACACCGTGGTCGAGGACCCGAAGGTCCTCGCCGCCGTACGGGCGCAGCACCAGAAGACCGTCGCGTACGTCAACCAGGTCGTGGCCCGCTCCACCGTGGAGCTGTCGGCGGCGGAGAGCCGCTACAGGGACACCCCCATCCTGGACTTCATCAACCACGTGCAGACCGAGGTCGTCGGTCAGGCGCTGGCCGGCACGGCGTACGCGGACCTTCCGGTGCTGTCGATCGCGGCACCGTTCAGCCGCACCGCGGTCTTCCCCGCCGGCGACGTGAAGATCCGCGACGTGGCCGGGCTGTACGTCTTCGACAACACCCTCGAGGCGGTCGTGCTCAGCGGCGCCGAGGTGCGCGCCTATCTGGAGTACTCGGCGAAGTACTTCCGGACCCTCGCCCCCGGCGCCCCGGTCGACCCGGCGACGATCAGCGACCCGGCCGTGCCGGACTACAACTACGACGTCTTCTCCGGCCTGGACTACGACATCGACATCTCCAGGCCGGTGGGGCAGCGCGTCACCCGCCTGGTGCTGCCCGGCACCGACACGCCGGTGGCTGACAACGCGCAGTTCGTGGTGGCGGTCAACAACTACCGGCGCAGCGGCGGCGGCAACTTCCCCGGCATCGTGAAGACCCAGGTCTACAACGAGCAGCAGGAGATCCGGCAGCTGCTGATCGACTGGGCGCAGGCCAAGGGCACCATCGACCCGGCGGACTTCTACCAGCCGAACTGGCGGCTGGTGCGCGAGGGCGTGCCGGTCTTCTGATCCCCCGCATGACCGGACGGGCCGTGGGCTGATCGCCTGCGGCCCGCCCGGCGGCACGACCGGCCCGGTGCCACGTACGCGACGTGACACCGGGCCGGCTCCGCGAGCCGGGTCAGCGTCGTTCGCGGCCGGTGACCCGACCGCCGATCTCCAGGCGCGGCCAGTCGGCGAGGTCCCGCAGCAACTGCCGGTCGTGCGTGGCGACCACGACGGCGGCGCTCGTGTCGCGGATCGCCTCGGTCAGCTCGTCGACAAGCGCCGACGACAGGTGGTTGGTCGGCTCGTCGAGCAGGATCAGCCCGGGCCGCCCGGCCAGCGCCAACGCCAGGTCGAGGCGCCGCTGCTGCCCCTGCGACATCCGCCCGACCGGGGTGCGCATCGCATCGGAGTCCAGCAGCCCGAGCGCCCCGAGCGGGACGGCCTCGGCGTCGCGGAGCGCCCCGCGGGCCACCAGCCGCCCCACGTGGCGGGCGTGGACCTCGCGGGCGGTGAGGCCGGGGTCGTACGCGGCGGTCTCCTGGTCGATCAGGGCGAGCCGTGCCTCCTTCGCCGTCCAGACGCGTCCGGCCGTGGGCCGGAGCGCGCCGGCCAGCACCGCGAGCAGCGTGGACTTCCCGGCACCGTTCGCCCCGGTGACCAGCAGCCGGTCGCCGCCGTCGAGGGTGAGGTCGACCGGACCGGCCAGGCGCCCGTCGACGGCGACGCCGTACGCCCGCAACTGTGGCGCACCCCGCCTGACGCTCAGGTCGGGCCACCGCAGGGTCGGCGGCGGCTCCGGCACGTCGATCCGGTGCGCCTGGAGGGCATCCTGCTGGCGGTGCAGCGCCTGCACGACGCCCGGCGCGCGGGACTGGCGTTGGTGCTTACCGGTCCCCTTGTCCGGCCGCCAGCCGGTGGAGAGCCGGTCGCGTGCCATGGACACCGCGTTCTGCAGCCGCTGGTGCTCGGCCTGCTGCTCCTCGTAGTCCTGCTCCCAGGACTCACGTTCGCGGCGCCGGGCGTCCTGCCAGGCGTCGTAGCCGCCGGCGTACAGGCGCGGCGTCCCGTCGCGCGTCGGGTCGAGGTCGAGGAAGCGGTCCGCGACGTCGCGCAGCAGCGCCCGGTCGTGGCTGACGACGGCGAGGCCGCCGCCGTGCTCACGCAGCCTGCGGGTCAGGAAGTCCAGCCCGTCGGCGTCGAGGTGGTTGGTCGGCTCGTCGAGCAGCAGCACGTCGTGCCGCGCGCCGAGCAGGCACGCCAGCCGTACCCGGTAGCGCTGCCCGACGGAGAGCTCCGACAACGCGCGGTCGCGGTCCGTGCACGCCCCCAGGGCCTCCAGGGCGACATCGACGCGGCGCTCGGCGTCCCACGCGTCGAGCCCGGTGGCGGCCTCCAGGGCGACGGCGTAGCGGTCCCCGGCGCCGGGATCGCCCGTGGCCACGGCGAGCGACGCCTCGTCCAGCGCGGCGAGGGCCGCCAACGACGCGGCCAGCGCCTCGGACGTCAGGGTGCCGACGGTCTCACCGTCACGCGCGGACAACTCCTGCCGGGCCAGGCCGATCGTGCCCGCCCGGTGCACGGTGCCCTCGTCGGGCGCGATCAGGCCGGCGAGAACGTGCAGCAGCGTCGTCTTGCCGCGGCCGTTCTCGCCGACGACGGCGATCCGCGACCGGGCGGAGACAGTCACCGACACGTCGTCGAGGACCCGTCGGGAGCCGCGGACGACGGCGACGCCGTTGGCGCGGACGTGCGCGGCGCCGCCCGCCGTGACGGGCAGGGACAGGGTTTCGGAAGTCGGGGTGAGGTTCACAAGGGTGCTCCGCAGCTCGTGGTGGAGCCGGGCAGCAACAAGCGGCCGCCCGGCGGGAACCGGGACGGCGAGCGCGGATTCAGCAGAGAGCAGGCGCCGCCGTCAGCGGGCGGAGCGGACCTTCTGCGACCAGATACCTCGTGCCATGACGGCCAGGTTAGCAGCGCGGGCGCTCCCGCTCGTCCGGATTTCGCTCCGTCGGGCGGGCCGTACGACGAACCGGCAGGAACGGTGCTGGAGCTGCGTCCCGTTCCCCGGGCAGGGCGTCACGCCCCGTGCCGCAGGTCCCACCGGTCGCGCTCGTCGCCCGGATCCGGCTGGTCCCGCCGCGGATCGGTCTCCGTCAGCGCCGTCCGCTCCTCCGGGCAGACCGCGGGCGGCAACTCGCCGAAGCGCACGTGCCGCAGGAAGTTGTACTCGTCGTCGGTGAACGCCGGTCCGGAGCGATCTTCTGCCATGACTTCTCTCCCTCGACGTCTTCATTGTGTGCGGTGGTGACGACGGACACCACCGCTAAGGCATCCTAGGATCCTGGGCGAAAGGCGGGGCCGGTGTGGGTTGTGGCGCGTGTCGGCGCGTCGGGCGGGCGTGCGGTCAGGCGTGCGCGCCAGAAGGTGCGGTCAGGACGTGCGTGCCCCGTGGCCGGGTTCAGCCGGCCCGTGGCCGGTCCAGCAGCGCCAGCGCCGCCCGGACCGGGGCGCGACGCAACGTCTCGTCGAAGCTCGCCCGGCCCTGGCAGAACCGCACGAACATCTGCCAGCCGGGCGGCGTGGCCAGCAACGCGTGGAAGACCCCCGGCCGCCGGACGAACACGTCGAGCAGCCGGTGCCCGGCGCGCATCGACGGCACCAGGTCCCGGGTGACCGCGCGGTCGTAGCCCGCCAGGTCACCGGCGGCGACCGCCGCGCCGGCCAGTTCGCCGGAACGCAGCGCGTAGCTGATCCCCTCCCGGCTCCACGGCTCCAGCAGCCCCGCGGCGTCGCCCGCGACCAGCACCCGGCCCCGACGCAGCGGCGAGTCCTCGGCCCGGCAACGGGTCAGGTGGCCGGAGTCGTGCGCCGGCTCCACCCCGGACAGGCCCAGCCGGTCGACGAACCCGCGCAGGTAGGCCCTCGTCCGCTCCCCCTCGCCCCGGGCGGCGATCACCCCGACCGTCAGCCGGTCGCCCTTCGGGAAGACCCAGGCGTACGAGCCGGGCAGCGGACCCCAGTCCAGCAGGAGACGGCCCCGCCAGCGCGCCTGCTCCTCCGGCGGCACGGGCAGCTCCAGCTCCAGCCCCAGGTCCACCTGCCGGTGGCGGACCCCCACGTGCCGGGCGGTCACCCCCGAGGAGCCGTCCGCCCCGACCACCGCCCGCGCGTGGACCGTGTCCCCGTCGGCCAGCCTCAGGCGTACGACGTCGGGGTCCTGCTCGACCGCGCGGACCGCGACGCGCTCGCGCACCTCGGCACCGGCGGCGACCGCGGCGGCCCGCAGCCGGTCGTCGAACTCCTCCCGGCGCACCATGCTGACCAGCGGACCGCCGGGATGGCGGCGGGTGAACCGGCGACGCCCGTCCCGGGTGAACGTCACCCGGTCGACCCGGTCGTGCGCGGGCACCTCGATCCGGCCGGCCACCGCCGCGAGCGAGGTGCCGATCAGCCCGCCCCCGCAGGTCTTGTAGCGCGGGTGCGCGGCGCGCTCCACCACCAGTGTGCGCACGCCCGCCCGGGCGGCGGCGTGGGCGGCGGAGAGCCCGGCGGGGCCGGCGCCGACGACGGCGAGATCCCAGACGATCACTGGTGCAGCCTAGGGCAAGCCGCAGCCCGCGGCGCCGACGGCGCGGCGAGCACGTGCAGCCTGGCCAGCGCCTGCCGGGGTGCCTTCGGCCGGAGTACGGCCACCGGCACCGCCCGATCGGGTGGGCATCTTCGCCCGTCCACCGGGTAATCGCGCGGCGTAACCGCCCGCGCAGGGGCGGGACAGGCGAAGGAGGAAAGGCCATGCGGCAGGTGCAGCTGTCGGATGTCGAGGAGCGGGTGTACGACGCGGTCGCGGCGCTGGAGGCCCGGGGACAGGTGCCGTACCCGGACCTGATCGCCGAGGAGGCCGGGCTCACCGAGGAGCAGTTGCGGGCGCCGCTGCACCAGCTCACCGAGAAGAACCTGTTGCACCGGGAGGACTCGCCGATGGCCGGGCTGGACTTCGGTCCCCGGTTCTGCGCCCGCCAGATGGCGTGAGCCGCCGAGCGCCTCGCGATGGTTCGCCTCCCGGGGACCGGGGCAACGCTCGACGATGCCCGAAGACCGGTCCACGGGAGGCGCTTTGAGCCCGACCGACACGACCGCGCCGCCGGACGACCGGCGCCGCTGGCAGGCCCTCGGGGTCGGGCTGGTCGCCGCCTTCATGACGCTGCTCGACGTGAGCATCGTCAACGTCGCCGTCCCGTCCATCGACCGCGCCCTCGGGGCCTCCCCCAGCGACCTGCAGTGGGTGCTCTCCGGGTACGCCCTGACGTTCGGGCTGGTGCTGGTCTCCGCCGGCCGCTTCGGCGACGCACGC